>CANJQT010000004.1 GCA_947476475.1 Paracoccaceae bacterium
GAAGGCTGGGCCGCAGGCCGGATCTGGTTCGACCGCACGCAGATCGAGGAGGGCAATCTTCTGGCCGGATCAGAGCTGGTCTGGCTTGATTCCGCGCTTGAAGCGTTTCTGGCGCAGGTGCAGGGATCGGTCCGCGTGCGTCTGCCGGGTGGGCAGGCATTGCGTTTCGGCTTTGCCGGCAAGAACGGCCACCCCTACAGGTCCATCGGCAAGGAGTTGATCCGTCGCGGCGCCCTGTCTGAAACCAACGCTTCGGTGGCGGCGATCCGCGACTGGGCCGCGCGCCACCCCGATCAGCTGACCGGCCTGCTGCGCACCAACCCGTCTTTCGTCTTCTTTCGCGCAGTTGATCTGTCGCCTGACAGCGGCCCTTTAGGCACGATGCAGCGTCCGGTCACCACGCTGCGCTCTGTCGCCGTTGATCCTGACCATATCCCGCTTGGCGCGCCGGTCTGGGTGGAATGGCAAGGTCAGGCCCGGCTGATGATTGCTCAGGACACCGGCAGCGCCATCAAGGGGGCGGCGCGCGGTGATATCTTTTTTGGCACCGGCGCGCAGGCGGGCCAACTGGCCGGGGCACTTAAGGCACAGGGCCGCCTGACCGTTCTGCTGCCAAAGGGCGCCATGCGATGAGCCGCCGCCCCCGCAGCTTGCACCCCGAAGAACGCGAGCTTTGGCACAAGGTCGCCTCGAGCGCCCGCGCCCTGCATCCCGACAGGCCCGAACGCCCGGAGCGGGTCGAACTGCGGGAACTGACCCTTGCCCCGACGCCGAAAAAGACCATGAACCTTTTTCACGCCTTCAAGGTTGGCGAAAAGGCCCGCCCGCATCCGGTGCCGCATGATCTTGCCCCCGCCCCAAGGGATCACCTTGCCGCCCAGCCTTTGCGGATGGACCGCAAGACCTTTGAGCGCATGGCGCGCGGCAAACTTCAGCCCGAGGCGCGGATTGACCTGCATGGCATGACCGTGGCCGAGGCGCATGGCGAACTGATCCGCTTTGTGCTGAACGCCCATACCGACGGGCTGCGGCTGATTCTGGTGATCACCGGCAAGGGAAAACGCGGTGACGATCATGGGCCGATCCCGCAGCGCATGGGGGCGCTGCGCCATCAGGTCCCGCATTGGCTGGCTTTGCCCCCGCTCGGATCGGCCATCCTTCAGGTCACGACCGCCAGCCTGAAACACGGTGGCGAAGGCGCCTATTACGTCTATCTGCGCCGTACCCGCTGACCTTTCGTTGTGGTCCAAATATCCTATGGAGTGCGATGGACAGTGTCCTTCGCCCAGCCCTTTATTGCTGCGCGATCGCGCTGACCGGCGACATGATGATTTGAGTCGCATTCTGCACGGTTAACGCCACCCCACCGAACAAGCCCACCCTGCCGGTCTGATCGGCAGCGAAGGCGGCATCAACATTGGTGATATTGCCAAGGATCGACAAAAGCGCAGGTGAATTGCCTACGTTGAAATGGCCGACCCCTGTCGAATAGGCGGTGGTATCCACCAGCGTCACCTTCAGGTCACCCAGTTCCTCGGGGTTTGCAAGATTGCCGACACGGTCGCGCTGGCCGGTCAGGCGCGCCGACAGGGCCAGCGCCCGGTCCTTTTTCGAGGTGAAGATGATGAATGGCTGTGGCAGCGTGCCGATCCGTCGGGCTGCCTCGTGGAACACGTCCACATCCATATCAGGCGACATCAACACCACACCGTTGATCCGCGCCAATGCCGCATCCTTGCCGCCGATCCGCATTTGGCGCAAAGTCTCCATCGCGACGGCAGCCCCCATAGAATGGGCCACGATTGTGACATGCTGCGCGCCGGATCGGGTGACTTGGTCGATCAGATCCTCAAGCCCGTCACGGGCGAAAAGCGAGCTGTCGCGGTCATGAACGTAGCCCAGCGGGCTGGCCCGCGATGGCCATGAATAATGCACCAGAACCGCGGCGATCTGCAGATCATGGCCCAGTTGCGCCAGGCGGTAAGTGCCCTCTGCGAACGTGTTGTTGAAGCCGTGAATGAAGATCACCGCATCGCGCTGCCCTGCCGGACGCGCCGCAACCGCACGGCGCAGGTCGGCGCGGAAATCGGGCGCGCCGTCATAGATCTGCTGATCCAGCGCCACGAACTGGGTCAGCGGATCTGCTGGCCGGGTCTTTGAGGGCCAGTCGATCTCGCCGCGCGCGCGCCTTGGCGGGATCGATACATCGACCCGGACATATCGCAGATCAGATTGGCGGATTCTGCCAAAAGGCTCTGCCTCGGCTGCATCAAAGCCACGGGTAGTGCCGATGAAAACCGTCTCCATCTGACCCAGACCGCGCGCCTCAGGCACGATCTTGATCGCGCCACGCTCGACGCAGGCCGCCAGAAGCATCAGCATCAGAACCGGTATCAGGCGCGAAAAGGGCAAAGTCACCTCTCACCCCCGACGCAGGCACCCGGATCTTTGCCGGTCAATGGCCCCAACAGCGCCCGAAGGCCGACGATGAAGGCCATCTACAGCACGTAGCGGCTAAGGTCGGCCGAGCGCGACAGATCGCCCAGATTCTTTTCGACAAAATCGGCATCCACCATCACCTTTTGCCCCGACCGGTCCGGTGCGGCAAATGACAGTTCTTCAAACACCCGCTCCATCACCGTGTAAAGCCGCCGTGCGCCGATGTTTTCGACGCTTCGGTTCACTTCGGCCGCAATCCGCGCCAGTGCCGCAATTCCGTCGGGGGCGAAGTTCACCCACACTTCTTCGGTCGCCAGCAAGGCCGCATATTGCCGGGTCAGGGCATTGTCGGTTTCGGTCAGGATGCGGACGAAATCGCCCTCGGTCAGCGGCTTGAGTTCGACCCGGATCGGCAGGCGGCCCTGAAGTTCGGGCAGCAGGTCCGAAGGCTTGGCGATATGGAACGCCCCCGAGGCGATGAACAGGATGTGGTCGGTCTTTACCGGGCCATATTTCGTCGAAACCACGGTTCCTTCGATCAACGGCAGCAGGTCACGCTGAACCCCTTCGCGGCTGACGTCGGCCCCCCGCGTCTCGGCGCGCGCGCAAACCTTGTCGATCTCGTCGATGAAGACGATGCCGTTTTCCTGCACCGCCTCCAGCGCCGCGGCCTTCACCGCCTCGTCATCCAGAAGCTTGTCGGCCTCTTCGGAGATCAGCGCCTCATAGCTTTCGGCGACGGTCATCTTTTTGCGGACCTTGCGCCCGCCAAAGGCCTTGCCGAAGATGTCGCCTAGATTCATCATGCCCATGCCGCCCGGCGCGCCCGGCATTTCGAAAGCAGGCATGGCGCTGGATGTGTCGGCCACTTCAAGTTCGATCAGCGTCTGGTCCAGTTCGCCCTTCTTCAACTTAGTGCGAAACATCTCGCGCGTGGCTTCGCGCGCGTCGGCCCCTGCAATCGCTTCTATCACCCGTTCTTCGGCGGCCTTGTGTGCGCGGGCCTTGACCTCTTCGCGCATCCGGTCGCGGGTTTCGGTCATGGCAGTTTCGATCAGATCGCGGATGATCTGATCGACATCGCGGCCGACATAGCCAACCTCGGTAAATTTCGTCGCTTCGACCTTGAGGAAGGGCGCCCGCGCCAGCTTGGCCAGGCGGCGCGAGATTTCAGTTTTGCCCACCCCGGTCGGGCCGATCATCAGGATGTTCTTGGGATAAACCTCGTCGCGCAGATCATCGGGCAATTGCCGCCGCCGCCAGCGGTTGCGCAGGGCTACGGCCACGGCGCGCTTGGCGTCATTCTGGCCGATGATGAAGCGATCAAGCTCGGATACGATCTCTCGGGGGGTAAGGTTGGTCATGGCTTACTCGGCAAAGGGGGGCAGGCTGGCCTTGCCGGGGAAGTTTGGCAAGACCTGCATCAGGATGCGTCGCAGGGGCACCCACCAGGTGCCAAGCGCAGTGATTAGGAAGCCAAGGATCAGCAGGATCGTCGCCCAATGGCCAACGCCGCCTTCGGCATCCCCGCGCACGGCGTAAGAGATGACCAGCCCAATATAAACTATCGCTGCCGTCAGGAAGGATCGCCGGTCGATCACCAGTGCAAGCCCTGCAATCAGCGCCAGCGCCAGTGCGGTGGCGGCCATCCCTGCCGACCCACCGATATTGTAAAGCGTCATCGCCACCGTATTCACCAAAGCCGGGGCGGCCAGCATATGCAGCCAGAACGCGGTCGCAGCATGGCGGCCCAGACGGTGCGGGTCTTTCGTGTCGAACCACATTCCGCCAATAAACGCGCCTGCGCCGAATATCAGGGTGGCCAGTGCGAAATGCGGGCTGCCACGCAGATCAAAGACGCCCCCCCGCAATCCGCCCGAAAGGTCGCCCAGCGATTCGACCGAAGCCGTCAGCCCATAGATTGCCTGAAGCCCGAACAGGCCAAGAATGAACATGGTGAAGGGAAGGCGAAAGCGCCGATACCAAGCGCCCATGGCCGCCATGGCCGCCAGTGCCGACAGCACGAATACCGCGCGGGCGGGCAGGTCTGTTTGACCAAGCAGGGTCAGAACGGAAATATGCACCCCGGCCCCGAAGGCCGCTGCCAGAACCATGCTGGGCAGGTTCATCCGCCGTTCCAGCGTGAAATAGATGGCCCACCACCAAGCGATTGCGGCACAGATCGCGGGCAGCAGGATCATCACCATCGGCCCGCCGAACCAGCCCAGCAGCAGCGCGATCCCCGCCATCAGTATGATCAGCCCGACCGAAACGAAGATTTCCGAAAAGCCCTTGAAGAATTCGAACGGCTCGTCTTCGGCGGGAAGTGAAGCGCGTTTCCCGGCCCGGTCATGGGCCAGCGCCGACAGGCTTGCGGCCTGCGCTTCGGTCAGCACACCTGCCGCGACGGCGGCCTTCAGGTCAGATGGGCCGACCAGTTTCATTTCATCAGCCACGGATCGTCTCCACCGTCAGGTTGCCGTTCGTATAGACGCAGATATCGGCGGCGATCGCCATGGCGTGCCGCGCCACCTGTTCGGCCGGAAGCTCGGTGATCATCAGCCCGCGCGCAGCGGCCAGCGCAAAGTTCCCGCCCGATCCAATGGCGGCGACATCATGTTCGGGTTCCAGCACATCGCCCGCCCCGGTGATCACGAACAGGTCTTTCCCGTCGGTGACGATCAGCATCGCTTCAAGATTGCGCAGATACTTGTCCATCCGCCAATCCTTGGCCAGCTCGACCGAGGCGCGCTGCAACTGGCCGGGCGCGGCCTCCAGCTTTTTCTCAAGCCGCTCCAGCAGGGTGAAGGCGTCCGCCGTCGATCCGGCGAAACCGGCCACCACCTCGTGTCCGCCGGGCGACAGGCGGCGAACCTTGCGGGCGGTGCCCTTGATCACGGTCTGGCCCAGGCTGACCTGCCCGTCGCCGGCCACCACCACTTCACCGCCCCGCCGCACCGCCAGGATGGTGGTGCCATGCCAGCCGGGAAACTTGTCATCGCTCATCACGGACCTCCGTTTGTGCCAGATATGGGACATGGCGCGCGCGCGGGCAAGCGCCGTGCCGCGATTGCCGCCACCTGCCCTTGCCCGCCGGGCGTGTGCCCGCTTAGTCTGTGGCCATGAACAAGACCCGCGTCTTCCGCATCCACCTTGGCCCCGCTGTTTTGCCCGTGGCAAAGGCCGGCAAGCACAACTTCCTGAACCGCCTGACCGCCGTGCTGGGCGAATGCGGCTATCAATGCGAATATTGGCCGAACGGTTTTGCCGAACGGATCGCCACCGGCAGCCTGCCCGGCTGGTCGATGTTTGAAATGGAGCCGCCCGAGGGACCGCAATCCTTGGTCTTTCGCCGCGCCTATGTCGCGCCGTTCTGGCAGATCGACCGGTCAGACCGGCGTTGGGACTGGGATGTGGCAGGCGCGCATTTCCACATTACCGACCAGCAACGCTACAAGGCGGTCGAGTTCGCGGCAGCCTGGCGCCGCCGCCTTTACGAATGGCGAACGGGCACAGCAACCCAAAACGGAAGCATATTTGTGCCTCTGCAATCACGGCTTCTGGACAAAAGGTCGTTCCAGTCAGCGGCACCTATCGACATGCTGAAAGCCCTGATCGCGCGCTACCCCCGTCGCCCCATACATGCGACGCTGCATCCAAACGTCACTTACCCCGAGACGGAAACAACCGCCCTTGCCGACCTGACCGCGCGCCATCCGGCGCTGACTGTCAGTCGCCAGCCGGCGGAGGCGCTTTTGGCGACATGTGATCTGGTCGCAACCCAAAACAGCGCCGCCGCGTTCGATGCGTTGTTCTGGCGCAAGCCGGTGATCCTGTTTGCGGGAATTGATTTTCATCACGCCATGGCATCGGTCTGGCGCGATGGTCTGGAAGCGGCCTTTGCGCAGTTGGAAAAGGGCAGGCCAGATTTCGACGGCTATCTCTGGTGGTATCTTCAGCGGCAAAGCCTGAATGCCGGACGCGAAGATTTTCGCATCCGGTCGATGGTGCGGTTGGGCAACCTTGGGGTCGACCTGCTGATCGAATGATCAGATCGACGCGTCGATCCAGTTTTGCAGCGCGGCTTTCGGCGCGGCTCCAACTTTGTTCGACACGATCTGCCCGTTCTTGAACAGGAACAGTGCGGGAATGCCGCGAACGCCGAACTGGGCCGGAAGATCGGGGTTTTCGTCGACGTTGACCTTCACGATCTTCACCTTGTCGCCGTAGTGAACCGCCAATTCTTCCAGCGACGGGCCGATCTGTTTGCACGGGCCGCACCATTCTGCCCAGAAATCGACAACGACTGGCGCGGGCCAGTTGCGGACTTCTTTGTCAAACGTTGCATCGGTAACGGCAAGCGTGGCCATGATGTTCTCCGGGGGATGTGTGATGGTCTGTCGGGACAAGAACCTAGGGGCCACCCCGTCCCGCGTCAAGCCCACCTCAAGGGAGTGTGGTTCTGCCCAAGGCTTCCCGCACCATATTGGGGGGCAAGGGCATCAGGCTGGCGGTTCTGGTCCAGACGATGGCGGTTTCGATTTCACGGTCCCGGTAGATCTGGCCCAGCATCGCCGCATAGGCCCCCATCTGGCGCAAGATGCCTTCGGGCACTTCGGCAGGGCTGGGCGGAAGCGTGGTATTGGATTTGAAGTCGACGGCCAGAACCCTGCCCGGCGCAAACATCAGCCGGTCAATCGTGCCCTGCATCACCCGAAATCCAAATTCGGGCAGGGGGGCGGCCAGCTCTACTTCGGCCAAGGCGCCAGGCGTGAAAAGATGCGCAAGGGCAGGGGCGGTCAGAACCCGTGTGGCTTCGTCAAGAATAGTGTCTGTTTCAGTCGAATCCGCTTCAGCCAGCAGACTTTCTGCAACCGCGCGCCAGTCAGCTGGTTCGAATTGCGGCAGATGTTCCAACAGCAGATGCACCGCCGTGCCGCGCCGTTTGGCTGCCTCCTCGTCCTGTCCAGCCTCACCGCCAAGCGCCTTGGCCCCACCCAGCGCAGAAGGGGAAAGTACGCTCTGTGCAACGTCTGGCCGGGCCGCCACCGTGCTCGCCCAGGCGGGAAGGTCGGATGGCGTGGTGGCCAGCCGGTTCTGCGCATGACCCAAGGGTTCAGGCCATTGGCCATGTTCTAGCCGCCCGCCCGCGCCCCCGGCATGGGCCAGCCCATCGGCGATCAGCCCATACCAGCTGTCCGCGCCCTTGCCGACCTCGCCTGCTGCCGCGACGATCAGCCAGCATTCGGCCCGCGTCATCGCCACATACAAAAGCCGCATCGATTCTTCGGCATCACGCGCCGCACGCGCCCCCAGTTCCGCCGCGATCACTGGCGGGCTTTCGTTCGCAGCGGTCTTCCACAAGGCCGGCAGGCCTTCGGGAGTCACAAACGTGCCCCGGTCGCGCTTGTCGCGCTTGGCGGTGTCGGGCAGGATGACGATCGGGGCTTCCAGCCCCTTGGCGCCATGGACGGTCATCACCCGGATAGCTTTTTGGCTGGCGTCAAGCCTGCGCTTCACCTCGACTTCGCCGCCCTCCATCCAGACCAGAAAGCCGGTCAGGCTGGGCACACCGGTCCGTTCATAGGCCAGAGCCTGCGCCAGAAAGGCGTCGATCCCGTCTTCGGCCTCTGGCCCTAACCTTGACAGCAGCTTGCGGCGACCGTCATGGCGGGTCAGAACCCGTTCGATCAGCTCATAGGGCCGCAGATAATCGGCCTGATCGCGCAGATCGTTCAGAAGGGCCAGCGTTTCGGGGAAGTCCGCAGCCTGCGCCCGCAAGGCCTGCCAGAGATAAACCTTGTCACCCCGCCCCTGTGCCAGCCGGTAAAGCGCCCCTTCGTCCCAGCCGAACAACGGCGAGCGCAGCACGGCGGCCAACGACAGGTCATCTTCGGGCGTGGCCAGAAAGGCCAGAAGGGCGGTCAGGTCCTTGACGGCAAGTTCAGCGGTCAGAAGCAGCCGGTCGGCCCCGGCAATCGCCAGCCCCGCCGCCTTGCAGGCCCGGATGGTTTCGTGAAACAATGGCGAACGGCGGCGCACAAGGATCAGGAAATCCCCCTCGTCCACCGGGCGCGGCGTGCCGTTCAGATTGATCTGTACGCCCTGATCAATCATCGCGCGGATCTCGGCGGCGATCTTGTCAGCCAGCATCACCGTATGATGGGTTTCGGGCAGCAGATCGACTGGATTATCCCATTCCTTGGGTTCTGGCGTGCCTGCCGCCGCTATGGGCGGCCAAAGATCGACCTGGCCCGGCATGTCGGCCTTGAAGGCCAGGTGGTTCGGCCTGCCCCCCAGTCCCCGGTTCACCCCGTCATGAAAGGTTGCATCCACCACCCGCAGGATCGCGTCAGAAGACCGGAAGGAATGCGCCAGTTCCTGCCGCAGGAACGGGGCGCCCGCCCCCAGATGGCGCTCTTCGAACGCATCGCGTATCCGCCCGAAGGTCTGTAGATCGGCGCCTTGAAAGGAATAGATCGACTGTTTGACATCGCCGACGACGAATATCCGCCGGTCCTGCCCACGCGCCCCCTGACCCGAGGTGAATTCTTCGGCCAGCGCCTCGATCACCCGCCATTGGTTGGGGCTGGTGTCCTGCGCCTCGTCCACAAGTATATGGTCGATCCCGCCATCGAGCCGGTAAAGCACCCAGGCCGCCACCGACTTGTCGGACAATAGCGCCGCGGCGCGGGTGATCAGATCGTCGAAATCAAGATATCCCTGCGCGGCCTTGCGCGCCCGGTAGCGCGGCAGAAAAGCATGGGCGAAACGATGTAACGCAAGCGTCTTTTCTGCCGCCGTCAGGGCCAGCCTTTGCCCGCGCCCGGCCTCGACCCGCCGCATAAGGGCTTCGAGACGCGGCATTAAGGGGGCCGCCTGATTTTCGCGCAGGCCCTTGGTAGGGAAGCTGCCCAGCTTGGCGGTAAAGGGATTGGCCCCGCTTTTGGTCAGCAAAACATCTTCCAAAAGTGAAACTCCAGAAGCATCGGGCCGAAAGGCCGACAGTCGCGCACCGGCCTCGCTGTCTCTTGTGCCACTGCCCAAAAGCAAGGGCACCAACGCCGCAATCAATTTCGCCTCGCCGCCCAGATACACCTCCGCCAGCAGGGCGGCCTCGTCATAATCCGCAGGCAGGCCCATCAGCCCCAGCGCCGCGCCGCGCGTCAGGCTGCCATCGAATGCCGCCCCCTGTGCGGCGATATCCGCCAGAACCCTGCCCAGATCATCGCCCGGGTTCAGCCGCGCCAAGGCATCGACAGCAGCCACATCTTCGCCCGAAGCCAGTCCCTCGACGATCTCTTGCCGCAAAAGCTGGGCCGCGCGGTCATCCAGTTCGGTGAAGTCCGGCGATACCCGCGCCTCGACTGGGAAGCGGCGCAAAAGCGACGCGCAGAAGGAATGGATGGTCTGGATCTTCAGGCCGCCCGGCGTTTCGATCGCGCGGGCGAACAGGCGGCGGGCACGGGCCAGCGTGTCGGCGCTGATCGGCCCATCCGCGCCCAGGTCGCGCAACTCCTGACGAAGCTTTTCTTCTTCCAGCATCGCCCATTTGCCCAGACGCTGAAACAGCCGGTTCTGCATTTCCGAGGCGGCGGCCTTGGTATAGGTCAGGCACAGGATCTTCTGCGGTTCGGTCCCGCCAAGCAAAAGCCGTGCCACCCGGTCGATCAGCACCCGGGTCTTGCCCGATCCTGCATTGGCCGAAAGCCAGGTGGACTGGGCCGGATCAGCGGCGCGCACTTGCGCCAGTGTGGCATCATCCATCGTCATGCCACATCCTCCGGCGCGGTTGGGTCGCTTTGCTGCCATTCACCGAACCGGGCGAGGTGATCGTAATCGCCCGTCTCATCGGTCTTGAAGACGGCGCGACGGGCGGCATAGCCCTGACCCGCCGTCAGATAGCGCCCGATCAGCTTGATCAGCCGCTCCCACTCGGCGTCAGGGTCAAGGCTATCGCGCGTCATTGACCGCACCTGCCCCTTGGCGCCCAGTTCGACATAGCTGCAGCCCGACACCGGCATCGGCCCCAGCCGTTCGAACGCGCCGCGTTCTGCCATCGCCGCCTGCAGGGGCAACTGCTTTTCGAAATGCTTTACCTGATCTTCCGACGGTGCCTTGCCGGATTTGTAATCGTAGATATGCAGGCTGCCATCCTGCATCTGGTCAATTCGGTCGGGCCGCGCGGTCAGGCGAAAGGCAAGCCCCGGCAGGTCGATCTTCCCGCCTTCTTCCATCACCACCGGCACACCCGCATCCGCCCGGCCGGCTTCGGCCATCACGAATTGATTGGCAAAGCGGGCGATCCGCGCCAGCCACAGCCGCTGGGCCGAGGGCCAGGCGATTTCCGCCTGCAAGATATGTTCAGCGGTTGTCAGCAGCCGGTCGCGGGCCGCCTCGGGCGCTTCATCCAGAGGTCGCTCCAGCACAAACCGCTCGACGATCTTGTGCAGGACCTGCCCACGCAAACGCGGGTCCGGTTCGGCCAGCAACGGGTCAAGCGGGCGCAGCCGCAGGATATAGCGCGCGTAGATCGCGTAAGGGTCGCGGATCAGGGTGCGGATTGCCGTGACCGGCAGTTCGCGCGGGCGTGCAGCAACCGGCGGTCGCGGGGCAGGGCGGCCAGCCGGCTGCCCTTTAGGCGCGTGATCCAGTGCCGCCGCCAGCCGCAGCCAGCCCCGCCCACGATCCCGCATCGCCTGCACCGCACCCGCCTCGCCCTCAAGCCCGGTCATCAGGTTGATCAGCCGGTCCAGCCAGCGTGACGGAACTGTCTGCGCCTCGTCATCGCGCGTGGCGCGGGTCAGGATCACCTGACGGGCCGCCAGCGCCTGCTGAAAGTCATGTGCCGCAAGGCCGATCTGGCGTTCGGGCAGCAGCAGGCCCAGATTCAGCCGCATCTGCCGCGATAACCAGGGATCTGGCGCAGTGGGCTGTGGCCAGATGCCTTCGTTCAGGCCGGAAAGGATCACCAGATCGGCCTGCACCTCGCGCGCTTCGCGGCTGCCCCGTATGCTGATCATGCGGTGGGTGCCGTCGGTATCGCGGACCGCCTCTTTTTGCAAAAGCGCGCCCAGAAGGTCGGTGAATCCTGCTGCGGTCATCTGCCCGCCATGCGGGGCTTCGGCCTGAAGGGCCTCAAGACAGGCGCGCGCCGCGCGTCCTGCATCCTCTTGCCAAAGGCCACTTGCCGCGGCGTTGCCGCCCGGCCCCGCGCAGAGGCTTTCCGTCAACGCCAAAAGCGTGTCTGTATAGGCTGAAATGCTGCTTTCAGCTGCGACAGGCAAGGCGTTGGTCCAGCCTGCAAGCCATTCCGCCCACACCCCACGGGAAGCATCACTCCCCGCTGCACCCCAGGCGCGAAGGTCGTCCGACCTTGGGAACGGCGGTCCATACCGGCGCAGTTTCAGTTCCAGATCGCGGGTCAGCCGCAGATGGTCGCCACGCCCTTCGGCCCCCGTCGCAGTCAACGGGTGCTTCAGCAGCACCAGCAGTGCCTCTGCGGTCATTGGCCGCCCGAACAACGCCGCGACATGCCGCAACAGCCGTCCCGGCGCAGTCAGATGCAATGGCCGCCCGGCACTGTCGTCGGGCCGGATGCCCCACCGGTCCAGCGCGGCCGTCACCCGCCGCGCCAAAGTTCGGTCCGGCGAGATCAGCGTGGCTGACCGACCTTCCTCGTGGGCAGCGCGCAGCGCCAAAGCCACGGCCAGCGCCTCTTGCCGCGGGGTTTGCGCTTCGATCAGGGTCAGGCTGGCGGCAGCCTGTGTCAGAGGCAGAAGGCACTGGCCCTCACTCAGCCACTGGTCGGTCACCGGCGCAGGCCGCAGCGCCAAAGACACCAGCCCGTTGCGCGCAGGATCGGGGGCCGTGCCTGCCACCCATTCGGCAACATCCGTCGACTTCAGGGCCAGATGCCCAAGCAGGGCAGCATAACGAAACTGCGGGTGATCCTCATCCGGGATTGCGCCGGAAAATAGACTATTCCAGCCAAAATCGGGCATGTCAAAATCAAAACCGGGTAGAACCAACGCCCCTTGCGGAAGACATGCAACCGCCCGCATCAGCAGGGCGGTGGTGCCGCGTGACCCGGTGGAGCCAGCCACAAGAATTGGGTCCGAAGGGGCCTGAACCTGCCAGCGCGCCAGCAGCGCCGCTGTTACCGCCCGCTGCCGCGCGGGGGCGTCCGGTTGTGCATCCGCTTCGAACCAGGGCGTGATGATGCGCAGGAAGTTCAGGCTGCGCTCCCAGTGAACTGCATGGTCTTCCGCCAGACCCGGCGCTTCGAAAGCGGTGGGCGCGACCCCTTCGTCCTGCATCTCCTCCATCAAGCCGGCCAGACTGTCGGCCAGATCATAGACAGCAGTCCCCGGCGCGAAATCCTTCTGCCGTTCAACCAGTCGGCCCACCAGAACCGCAAGTTCCAGCCGCCGCCGCAGGGACGGAACGGCATGCGGCAAGCCCGGCAACGGGTCGCTGCCCAGTTCGGACACCAGCCGTAGGTGGGGCAGAAAGCCCGCGCCCGACTCCTCAAAGGCCGCGCGCACCCTTTCGCGCATTTTCGTGGTGTTCAGAAACAGCGTCACCTGCGCCATCGCCGCCGGATCCTGTCCCGTCATCCGGGCTTTCAGCCCTGCCACCAATGCGCGCGGGAAATCCGCGCCCGGCGGCAGGCCAAACAGCCGGGGGCGTGACGAAGGATCAAACATCGCCCGCCTCCCGCAGCATCTGTTCAGCAAGTGGTATGCACTCGGGCCGCCCCACATCGCACCAGCCGCCGGGGTGGACCAGCCCGAAAAGCCGTCCCGCTGCCAGCATCCGGTTCCAGAGCCTGTTCAGCGAAAAAACCGGATCGTCGATGTCGGCAAGGCCCTCGGTGCGCAAGATCTGCGCCCCGGAATACACCAGCCCCGGTCCCCGCGTCAGGCGGCCGTCGGCGTCCATCAGGAAATCCCCTGCGCCGGTATGCCCGACCGCACGCGCACGAGGCACAAGAAGCAGCAGCGCATCCATCCGTGCGCCGTCCCACGCGGCCGCAAGCTGGCCAAGGGCTTTGGGCCCCGTCCAGACCGCATCGGTGTTAAGGGTGAAAACCGGGCCCGCCCCTAGCAGTGGCAGCGCCAACTTTAGCCCACCACCCGTTTCCAGAATCGTGTCTGTTTCAGCCGAAAATCGGATGTCCGGCCGCTGTGCCAGATGCGCGCGGATCTGGTCGGGCCGGTAGTGCAGGTTGACGACGATGGGTTCCGCATCCGCCACCTGATCCAACGCGTGGTCGATCAGCGCCCGCCCGGCGACCGGGATCAGCGGTTTGGGCCGCGTGGCGGTCAAGGTGGCCATGCGGGTGCCAAGACCCGCCGCGAACAACATCACCGGGTGGGACATTTTTCCCTGATCCTTTGTCGCCGCTCGGGCGTGGGTTCGGGCAGGCTTTCGTTGACGGCGCGGGCCAGATCAACCAGCGCTGGGTGGGCCAGATTGCGCTGAAGTGCGCGCCAGACCCGCGGGGCGTGCGCCAGATACTGGGGCTTGCCCCCTACCATGCAAAGCCGCGCGAAGATCGCCAGAATCCGCAGGGCGCGCTGGGCGCCCAGCAGGGCGTAGACCGGCAAAAAGCGGCTCTGTTCCAGCGCATTTTGCTGGCAATAAGTCGCGATGCAGGCGCCTTCGGTCGCCAAAGTTACGTCCCGCCGCGCATCTTGCAACAGCGACACAAGATCGTAGGCCGGGTGGGTGGCGAAGGCGTCCTGAAAATCCAGAATCCCTGCACGCGCGGGGCCTATGCGGTCAGGCAGCCAGATGAGGTTTTCAGCATGAAAATCGCGCAGCGAAAGCACCCGCGTGCCATCGTCCAATTGCCGGAACAGATCCCCGATCAAGGGCGCAATCCGCAGTGCCGCTTCTGTTACGGGTTCGTCGATTCCCGGCAGATAGAATTCGGTGACAAAGCCCAGAAGCGCCGACAAAGCCGCCCCATCACCTTGCGCCAGAAAGTCGGGTGGCGGGTGGCGGTGCAGGTCAGCCAGAAATTCTGTGGTGGCCAAATAAAGCGAACGCTCGCGGTCAGGATCCTCAGCCACCAGATGCGCGACCAAGGCGTCGCCCAGGTCTTCCAGCAGCAAAAACCCCTGTGGCACATCTTCTGCCAATATCCGCGGCGCGGAAAAGCCCTTGGCCAGCAACCAGCGCCCGACCTCAAGGAACCGGTCCACCCGTTCGCCGCGCGCCGGGTCGGCATCCATCAGAACGGCCGTGCCTCCGGCCCTGCGCAACCGGAAATAACGCCGGGCCGAGGCATCACCGGCCAGCGGCACCCGCGTTGCCCCGCCCCATCCAGCCCGGGTCAGGAATTCGCCGATCAGGGGCAGCCGCGCGTCAGTCATCGCGGCGCCCGTCCAGATGGGCGAACAGCTTTGCCCAATGGCCGGCATCACCGCTGAACCGCGCCACCCGCAGATCGCTTGTGGGGTCTGGTGTCAGGGTCAGGTCCAGCGCAAGCGCAGGGCGCAGCGCGCCCAAGCGGTCTGGCCATTCAATCAGGCAAATTGCCTGGGTGAAGGCTTCCTCCAACCCAAGCTCGGCGGCCTCGTCCGGGTCGGTCAGGCGGTAAAGGTCGGCGTGCCAAAGTTCGACCCCGTCCGCGTCATAGGTTTGGATCAGGGTGAAGGTGGGCGAGGGCACATCTTCGGCCCGGCCCGCCATTGCCAGGCGCGCCTGGATAAGCGACCGGGCGAAATGGGTTTTTCCCGCGCCGATGGGTCCGTTCAGCAAGATCACATCGCCTGCCCGCAGCAAGGGCGCGATCCCGGCGGCAAGCCGGGCGGTTGCGTCGGCGTCGGCCAGACGAAGCGTGGTCGTGCGGTTTGGTGCGGTCATGGGCAGACTCTTACCGGCGCCACGGCGGCCCGCAAGCCGAAAGGTCACCCGCGGGTCAGAAGCGCCGAAATGGCAAGCCACCCGGCCATTTCGGCCCACTGCTGCATGGCCCCCAGAACATCGCCGGTTTGCCCGCCGATCCGCCGCAGCGCCAGAAGGCCAAGTGCCAGCGCCGCGCCCGCCATCAGCGCCCCGGTCAGCAGCGCCACCCGCAGGCCAAAGGGCAACAGCGCCGCCGCCGCCAGCGCCAGCGCGACCCAGACGCGCGCGCCGCCGGTCTGGCCCGCCGCCCGTCCCAGCCCGTCCGCGCGGGCCGCGGGCAATAGATGCAGGGCCGTTGGCATCATTCCCCGGCTGGCCGCCGCCAGCGCGATCAGCGCAAGCGCCCCCGAACAGGCGGTAAGACTGGCCAGCGCCCCCACACGGATCAGCAGGGAAAAGCCGATGGCCAGCGCGCCATAGCTGCCGATGTGGCTATCGCGCATGATCGCCAGCCGCCGATCCTTGTCGCGACCGCCCCAGAATCCGTCGGTCAGATCGGCCAAACCGTCTTCATGCAGCCCGCCAGTGGCCAGAACGCCGGTCAGCACCGCCAGCGCCGCGGCCGGGAGGGGCGGCAGGCCCAGATGTTGGGCGAAAAGCCAGACCAGCGCCGAAAGTCCGCCGGTGGCCAGACCGACCAGCGGCCAGCACCAGGCGGAGGCGCCCATCGTCGGCGCCTCGCCCGCAATCGAGCCCACGGGAATCCGTGTCAGGATCAGAAAGCCCATCCTGATCTCGCTCAGGGCCTGACTGATCCGCGCACCTGTCATGCTTCGGATACGCCCGCTTCGCCGAAAGTGGCCATGCCATTGTGGCAGGCCAGCGCGGACCGCACGATGCCCAGCGCAAGGGCAGCACCCGACCCTTCGCCAAGGCGCATGTCGAATTCCAGAACCGGGCGCTTGTTGATTGCGGCCAGAAGTTTGCGGTGTCCGGGTTCGGCGCTGGCATGGCCGACAAGGCAATGGTCCAGTAGGCGTGTGTCGGCTACTGCCAGAACCGCCGCCGCCGCCGTGCAGATGAACCCGTCAAGTATGACCGGAATCCGCGCCGCCCGTGCCGCCAGAACCGCGCCGCAGATCGCCGCCTGTTCGCGCCCGCCAAGGGCCGCAAGAATCGCAGCCGCATTGCCTTTGGTGGCCGCATGTTTCGCCAGCCCGCGGTCGATCGCATCGACTTTCCGTGCAATTCCGGCCGGATCAGAGCCTGTTCCTGGCCCGACCCATTCGCGCACGTCACCGCCGAAGCATGCCGCCGCCAGTGCTGCGGCCACAGTCGAATTGCCGATGCCCATTTCGCCAAGGATCAGTATATCTGCGCCTTCGTCCACCGCAGCCGCGCCGCGGTTCAGCGCCTCCAACGCCTCGGCCTCGCTCATCGCTGGGCCTTGGGTGAAGTCGGCGGTGGGTCGGTCAAGGTCAATTGCCATCACATTCAGGTCGGCCCCATTCGCGCGGCAAAGCTGATTGATCGCAGCACCGCCGTTCTGAAAATTAGCCACCATCTGCACGGTCACTTCCTGCGGATAGGGGTTTACACCCTGCGCGCAAATCCCGTGGTTGCCGGCAAAGACCAGCGCCTGAGCCTTCCAGATCTCGGGGCGGGCGGTCGCGCGCCAAGCGGCCATGAATTCGGCGATCTCTTCCAGCCGACCCAGCGATCCGGGCGGTTTGGTCAGGCTGTTTTGCCGGGCGCGTGCCGCAGTTGCGGCATCCGCGTCAGCGGCGGGCAGGTTGCCAACCACGGTCGCAAGATCAGACAGGGCGGCAAGGGCGAAGGTCATGCTATTTCACTTTCATTGGCAGGCCGGCCACGGCGAAGATCACCTCATCCGCCACGGTCGCGACCCATTGGTTCAAAAGCCCAGCCGCATCGCGGAAATCACGGGCCAGTTTATTGTCCGGCACAATCCCCATGCCGACTTCATTGGTGACAAGCACCACCGGGTCGGTCTGCAGGGGTAGCGCGGCACATAACGCGCGCCCAGCTGCCTGCCAGTCCCGTTCCGAAAGCATCAGATTGGTCAGCCACAGGGTCAGGCAGTCCACCAGCCTTGGCCCCTGCCCATCGGTGGCCCGCAGGGCCGCGATCAGATCGAACGGTTCGGCATGATCCGCCCATTCCGGTCCGCGCCGCGCCCGATGCTCGGCCACCCGCGCCGCCATTTCGCCGTCCCGCACTTCGGCGGTGGCAATATAGGTCGCGCGCGGGCCAAAGGACAGCGCCTTCGTCTCGGCGATGACGCTTTTGCCCGATCGGGCCCCTCCGGTGATGAGTATCGTCTTGCTCATGGCCCGGTGACAAAGCAGAAACGGGCCGCAGGCACTAGGGGGAATGCGACGGTGGACGGCAGTGCGGCGACAGAGCTGACTTTGATCCGCCATGCGCCCGCCCTGAGCGGGGGTCGGCTGTGCGGGCGGACGGATGTGGCGGCGGACCTGACGGACGCGGCGCGCATCGCCGCAGTCCGCGCGGCCCTTGGCGTGCCTACCCGTTTGATCACCAGCCCTGCTTTGCGCTGCCGCCAGACCGCCGCAGCGCTGTGGCCCGATCAGCCCGGCACCACCGATGCGCAATTGTGGGAACAGGATTTCGGCGTATGGGAAGGGCAACCCTATGCCGACTTGCCTGATCTTGGACCGATGACGGCGGCCGACCTTGCCGCGCATCGCCCGCCTCAAGGCGAAAGCTTTGCCGACCTGTGCGCGCGCATCGGCCCTGCACTTCTGGCGATTGCCGCAGAAGGCCCCGCAATGATCGTCGCCCATGCTGGCACGGCGCGTGCCGCGCTGGCGCTGGCCTTCGGATCGGTGCCACAGGCATTGGCCTTTGACATCGCGCCACTGTCGGCCACCCGGCTTGTGGCTCTGCCCGGTGGCGGCTGGTCGATCCGCGCGGTCAACTGGACGACCGCCCCATGATCCGCATCGCTGGCCATTTTGGTGAACTGATGCAGGGACGACTTGGCCCCGATGGCCCGGTCGTGCTGATCACCCTGCCTTGTCCGGTGCTGGCAGTCGAAGCGCAGCCCGCCCCCCTGTCCGATCCGCATGGCCTTTTGCCGCCAGCCCGTGCCCGCGCGCTGTTGGCGGCGCTGGGCCTGCCTGACCCCGGCCCTTATGCCCTTAACGCCAGCATGCCGCGTGGCGGTGGTGCGGGGGCCTCGACTGCGGC
Organism: Paracoccaceae bacterium; assembly: GCA_947476475.1. Lineage (GTDB taxonomy): Bacteria > Pseudomonadota > Alphaproteobacteria > Rhodobacterales > Rhodobacteraceae > TMP-24. The sequence continues at coordinate 18,532 of CANJQT010000004.1, forward strand.
GCTGGTGGCACTTGCCCGGCTGGCCGGATCGGGCCACCCGCCCGCCGATCTGGCGCGCGCCTGTGTTGCCGTCGAAGGGGCCAGCGACCCCTTGATGTTTTCCGCACCGGAGCGGCTTTTGTGGGCTTCGCGGCGGGCCGAGAGTCTGTCGGGTCTGCCTGCTCTTCCCGCCTTCGAAATCGTTGGCGGGTTCTATGGCCCTAATCAAAGGACTGATCCGCTGGATCAGGACTTTGCCGACATTACCGACCTTATCGCCCCCTGGGCCAATGCGGCATCCGCTGGCGACCTGCCCGCCTTGGCCCGGTTGGCCAGCCAGTCGGCCGACCGCAATATTGCCCGGCGCGGCCCGCAGAATGACCCTACCGCCGGACTGGCGCGGGAACTGGGCGCTCTTGGCCATGTGATTGCCCATACCGGATCGGCGCGCGGCCTGCTATTTGCTCCCAAGACGATTCCGTCGCATGCTCCGACCCGCCTTCAGGCGGCAGGTTTCAGGCGGATCGTCACATTCAGTGCCGGAGGATAAGATGTCGGGTGCGGGAATCATGCTGGTGGCGCTGGGCGTTGACCTTTTTCTGGGATGGCCCAAGCCGTTGTTCGGGGCAATTGGCCATCCGGTCACCTGGATCGGCAGGCTGATCAGCCTGCTGGATGACTGGCTAAATCTGGACGGCACCGAAGACAAGGATCGCCGCATGGCCGGTGTGGCCGCAGCGCTGGCGGTGATCTTGGCAGCGGCACTGGTTGGCGGATTGGTGCAGTTCATGCTTCCCGGGGGGCTTTTGGCTGTGGTGCTGACGGGCCTTTTCGCCTGGCCGCTGATTGCCGCGCGGTCGATGTATGATCACGTTCAGGCGGTTGCCCGCCCGCTTGCCTCGGGCGATCTGGGTGCCGCGCGTCAGGCAGTGGCGATGATCGTTGGGCGCGACCCCGCGCAACTGGACCAGGCAGGAATTGCCCGCGCCACATTGGAAAGCCTGTCGGAAAACGCCTCTGACGGGGTGATCGCGCCGCTGTTCTGGGGCGCGCTTTTCGGTCTGCCCGGCATTGCCGCCTACAAGGCGATCAACACGCTGGATTCAATGATCGGTCACCGCACACCCCGGCACGAGGCGTTTGGCTGGGCCGCCGCGCGCATCGACGATCTGGCAAACCTGATCCCGGCGCGGTTGACCGGGCTTTTGTTCGCCGCCGTTTCGGGCAACCCCCGCGAAGGCCTGGCCTGCATGCTGGCCGACGCTGGCAAGCACCGGTCGCCCAACGCGGGCTGGCCCGAAGCGGCGATGGCCGCCGCACTTGGCGTGCGCCTGTCGGGCCCGCGAACCTATGAAGACCATGTGTCCGACGAGCCTTGGGTGAATGGTCTGGCGCGCGATCCGATGGCCGCCGATATCGGCCGCGGGCTGGACTTGGGTCGAAAGGCGCTGATTGTCACTTCGGCGCTGCTTGCCATCGCCTGGCTTATCTGATGCGCGATCACGGCGGCAACATCGACTGGGCCATTGGCCATTACGGTGGCGCCGCGACGGATTGGATTGACCTGTCGACCGGAATCAACCGCGTGCCCTACGCGTTGCCGAAACTGTCGTCCGAAGCATGGACCCAGCTGCCGACCCGCGCCGCGCAAGACAGTCTGATTGCGGCGGCCCGCAGCGCTTATGGCACACAGGCGGGCATTCTGCCGGTGGCAGGTGCGCAGGCCGCAATCCAGATGATCCCACGCCTTTCGGCACCGGGCCGGGCCGCCGTCCTGTCGCCGACCTATAACGAACATACCGCCTGTCTGCGTGCGGCAGGCTGGTCGGTGGCCGAAGTGCCGGACATCGCAGGTCTGCGGGGAGCAGATCTGGCGGTGCTCGTTAATCCCAACAACCCCGACGGGCGCACCCATGCACCCGCCGATCTGCTGGCGCTCAGCGGCCAGGTAGGCCGTCTCGTCATCGACGAAAGCTTTGCCGACCCGCTGCCTGATCTGTCGCTGGCGGCGCGGGCCGGACGCAATGGCCTTTTCGTCCTGCGGTCCTTCGGGAAATTTTACGGGCTGGCGGGCCTGCGTCTGGGGTTCGTTCTGGGCGGGGCAGAGGATATCACCGCGCTTTCGGCGCAGTCCGGCCCTTGGCCCATCTCTGGCGCGGCCATCGAAGTTGGCCGGACGGCACTGCTGGACCGGGTCTGGGCCGAACAAACCACAGCAAGGCTGGCAGACGAGGCGGATCAGGCCGACGCGCTAGCCCGTAGCGCGGGCTGGAACCCAGTTGGCGGCTGCGCGCTGTTCCGGCTTTATGAGACACCCGACGCCGCAGGGGCGCAGGCACAGCTTGCGCGCCATCAGATCTGGTCACGGATATTTCCTTATTCACCGCGCTGGCTGCGTCTGGGCTTGCCCGGCAACCCCGGCGAATGGGCGCGTCTTGCTGATGCGCTGCAAGGTGCCTGAGATGCAGTTTACCGCCGAACAGTCCGCGCTTTTGTGCGAAATCCTGCGCTGGCGCCGCGATGTGCGCCATTTCCGCCCCGATCCGGTGCCGGAAACGGTTCTGGACCAGCTGCGGCGCACCATGGAATTTGCGCCTTCGGTGGGCAATGCCCGGCCGTGGCGAGTGATCCGGGTGCGCGACAACACCCTGCGCGCGGCCGTCCGCGCCGAGTTTCTGCGCTGCAACAGTCTGGCCGCCGCAGAATATGACAAGGCCACGCAGACCGACTACGCCCGGCTGAAGCTCGCCGGTCTAGATGAGGCCCCTGAACATCTGGCGGTTTTCACCCTGACCGACCCGCCAGAAGGGCGCCGCCTTGGCCGCCGCACGATGCCTGAAACCCTGCGCCAGTCGACGGCCATGGCGATTCATACGCTGTGGCTGACCGCGCGGGCCCATAATCTTGGCCTTGGTATGGTTTCGATCCTTGATCCACGCCGGGTCGAGGCGATCTTTGATCTGCCCGAAGGCTGGGAATTCAGCGCCTACCTGTGCCTTGGCACCCCGGCGTTCACAGACGATATGCCCTTGCTACACCGGTCAGGCTGGCAAGAAAGCCGCCAGACGATCTGGGAAGACCGCTAAGCCCCCAAATGACCAACGGCCCCGCAATTGCTGCGGGGCCGCTGTCTTTTTTTCAGTCTGCTGTGCGTTACTGGCTCAGCTTGTTGTACTCGGCCAGACCGGTCGCAAGAATGTCATACCATTCGCCGCTTTCGCGCATTTCGGTAATGCCCTTGTTCAGCATCGAAATGTAGACACGGCCGCGCGGATTGGTTTTTGCCGTGATGAAGTGGTAGGGCAGAACAATCGACAGATAGGGGTTCTGGACAACCTTATCCATTGCCTTCAGCTGTTCGAAGTGGGCCACAACCGTTTCCACTTCCATCGAATAGACGTCAACTTCACCGCTGAGCAGCATCGAGGCGCAGTCAACCGGATCAACCGGGCTGACCATCTCGATGAACGGCGGGGTCAGGCCATTGACCTCCAGATCGCCGGTGCCCCAGGCGTCGCCACGACAAATCTTGGCGCCCTTGAAATCGGCATAGGTCTTTGCAGTGGCATATTTGCTGTCGGTGGTCGTGTAGAAGACGTTCACCAATTCGTAGATTGGCAAGGAATAATCAAGATCTGTGCAGCGCTTGACCGATTCTTCGGAAAGAAGATCCATCTTGGTGCAGTCCGGGCTTTCCCAGGCGATCGAGATGTCGAACGCGCCGCTGGGCAACAGGGTATCAAGGTGCGACTGCCAGTCGTCGATGTAGGCAATTGTATAGTCACGGTCGTTGCCACCGCGCTGCATTGCGGTTGCGGCCAAGCGAACAAAGATCCCGCCACCGGTCAGCTTTTCGTCAGTGAAGGGCATCCAGTTGTTCGAAGTCACGAACTTCAGCGGCGGCTCGAACGTATTGCTTTTCTTCTTCGTCGTCTCTTGCTTGGCGGTTTCCTGTGTGATGACGGCGTTCAGTTCCGCTTCGGCGCTCAGGCGGCCATCCTCGCAGGGCAGGATCAGCTGCATGCCCGGGGGAAGGTCGTTCGGGTTGTTGGCCAGTGCGTCACGGTTGGCGTTGAAGATGTTCTGATAGTCGTAAGTGCCGTAAACGGTCTGGGCGATCGAGCCGAGCGTGTCGCCATCCTTGACGGTATAGGTGGTGCAAGCCTCCTGTGCGGCGGCAGCGAAGGGTGTAGCAAACATGACTGCCGCAATCGCAAAGGTCCGGGTCCGAATTCGTACTGTCTTCATTTATTTCTTTCCTTCTGACTTTTTGTTGGCGGCAAGCCCGCTCGGGAGGCTGAATCCGAAAGAACGTCGATGATTGTTCAACAAAACCCACAATAATTGTCGTTATTAAGGCGAATTGTTGACTTCACTGCTGCAATCAGCGCTGTGCCAATGCCGTCGAAACGACGTCGTACCATTCGCCGGACCGGGCCATTTCGGTGATGCCTTCATTCAGCAATCCGATAGTGGCGATAGCCCTTTCGTTGGATTTGTGGGCGATCACATGCAAACTCTGTACTGTGGTCAGGTAGGGGTTTTCTTCAATATCGGCGGTCAGCCCAAGTCGCGTGATCGCGGCCTCCGCCACTTCGGCGTCAATGGCAATCAGATCCACCGTGCCTTGCATGAGAGCGGCAAAGCAGCTTTCGACCAGGGCAGGGCGCACAAGCTGGATGGATGACAAGTTCAGGCCGACCTCGTCCAGCGGCCCGGTCGAATAGCCTTCGGGTCGGCAAATCTTTTTGCCGGCGAAGTCTTCGTAGTGTGTTGCCTGTGACAGGCCGCTGTCAGCCTTTGCGAAAAAGGCATCGACAATCTCGAAGAACGGCTCCGAGAAGACGTAGTTTTCACAGCGGTTCAGGTCGCCTGCCGACAACAATTCGGGGGATTCGCAATTGGGCCGCGCCCAAGGGAAGCTAAGATCATAGGCCATCGCGGGCAAAAGCGCGTCCAGGTGGGCCTGCCAGTCGTCAATATAAGTAAGGTTGTAGGCAAGCTGCGGATCAGCCCGAAAGATCGCCATTTCGACAAGTTGTGTCATCATGCCGCCACCCGGCAACGCTTGGTCGGTGAATGGCGCGTAATCGTTGCCGGTCACCAGGCCGATCGGTTTGACATCAGTCAAGGCCTGTGGCGCAGCCGCCGATGCCGTCGTAACCGATGCGTCTTGCGCTGTTGCGGCGGCCTCCTCGCCCGTTGCGGGCGCGGCTTGCGTAGTCTCGCATGGGATGGCCAGCGCCATTCCCACTTCGATCAGGTCGGCTTTCGCGCCGATGATGGCCGCGTTGGCGTTATAGATGACGCGATACAGGTCCGGGTCGCCATAAGCCTTGCGCGCAATACTACGCAGATTGTCGCCCGACTGGACCGAATATGTCTGGCAGGCTTCTTGCGCAAAGGCGGCACCACTTGTCAAAAGCAGTGTGATGGAACCGGCGTGCAGCGCACTGGTAAACTTGGGCATTATCGACTCCTTTAGCGGACTGACGCCTCGTGCCGCGTGAAGGCGGCACTGAGGAACAGTCCCGGCTTTTCACTGTCTCGCGGGTTCAGTCCTGATCGTATTTCCCTGCGTGGCCTGACCGCTGCACAAAGTGAGACGGCCTTGCAGGCGCGTGTCGCTTCGGGCGCAAGCCAGGCGCCCGACAGCGTTATTCACTAACGGCGGCAGTGCTGTCAGCCGCGTCGATCGCAAGCTGCATCATGGCCGTCTGGACCAGGCTTCCACGAATGACCGAAAATTCTGTCGTTGCCCGTTTTTGTTCGACGAGCGACCCCATGACTTCTTCGAAGGTCTGTGGGCCATCAATCGCAATGCCGGTCGTCTTGTCGCGGAAGATAACATCACCGACTTGCAAAGAGGTGACCGTGTCAGGCGATACCGACCGAACAATCGTTTTCCAGCTGCCCTCGATGATCGCGGACTGAAGGACGACCCCATTGATCAGGCTCACATTTCGCAGGGTCTGGGTTGCCAGAAGCCCGGTTTGCTGTGCCCCACTTGCGTCGGTGAACTTGACTGCGGCACGGGAATAGCCGTCGGGATCAAGATGAAGGTCATTCAACATCATGCCCGCAACGGTCGCTCCAGACTCGAGCGGCTTTTCGTTGATGGCGTTGATGACCAGGCCAGGCTTGATCCAGGGGCCCGAGACGGAAAGATCAACCGTTGGGCTGACATGAGAGATGACAATCAGCCGCTTGCCATCGGTGATCCGCGTCACTTCGGCAAAAGGCATGCTGACATCCCACGCGGCGAACGCCACTTGCACGGCGGAAACCGGGCCTACTGGCGCGGCGGGCGCTGCGGCGGGTTCTGCAGCGGCCGTCACTTCGGTAACGGCCTCCGATAAAGGTGCGGCTTTTTCTGCTGGCGTTGCCACCGCAACTTCGGCAGGTTCGGCATTTACAACAGGTTCCGACGTTGCTGCCGGCTCTGCCGAAGCAACGGCAGGCGCGGGGGCCGAAGGGACGGCCGCCATTTCCTCAGGAGCCGGCGCACCAGATCCGCCAGAGAAGGCAAAGACCAGCCCTGCAATCACCACAGCTGCCGCAACGCCAGCCAGAAGCGGCACCGGGCTTGTCTTGGGTGTTTCTGGCATCCGTTTTGCGCTGTCTTCCGAGCGCACAGCCCGACGGACCGGGCCTTCTTCCAGGTTGGTCCGGGCGTTCGACGCGGCGTCAGTGCTAACTGAACCGCGCTTGCCGCCGTTGTCGGAAACGACCTTCAGGTTCGGCGTGTCCGCCATTCCAACGTTGATGCGCCCCCCGTCAGCCTGCTCGCCGGTCTTCCAGAAAGACAGCCATTCGGCAGCGGACTGAAGACGATTCCGGGGAATGGTATTCATCGCCTTATCAATGGCTTCAAGGAATCTGTCGGGATAACCCGAAAAGCGTCCCGCCAAAGGTTCGTAAGGGTCCGGGCGTGTTTCGGCCAGGGCGGCAAGGCGTGACTGCCCGTTCACCGGGGCTTGTCCGGTAATCAGGTGGTAAAGCGTGGCGCCAAGCGCATAAAGATCGCTCCATGGCCCCTGTTCAGAACCGGCGATATAGAATTCCTGTGGCGAATATCCGTCCTTGACGACGCGCAGTGCGGTCAGGGCGCGGCTCTTTTGCGATGCTTGTTCACGCGCTGCGCCAAAGTCGATCAGGATTGGCTGACCAGCTTTGTTGATTAGGATGTTGTCAGGCGAAATATCGCGATGCAGCATGTCGTTCTTGTGAATGAAGCCGACTGCCGACAACATCTTTTCGGTGATCGTGACGATCGCTTCAGGCGAAAGCGTACGGCCTTTGCGCTCGATGATTTCCTGCAGGTCTAGGCCGTCGATGTAGTCGATGGCCATATAAGCCGTCCCGTTGTCCTCGAAGACCTGATGAACGGCGACGATATTGGGATGCACGATCTTGGCAAGATTGTGTGCCTCGCGGACGAACAACTGCACCACCAGCCGCAGGTCGGCCTGATGTGCGCGCGACCGGGCCGCCACGGTTGCTTTGCTGCGCCGACAAAAGGCGTTCGGAAAACATTCCTTGATAACAACGTTCCGTCCCAGGCTGTCCTTGGCAAGATAGGTAATGCCGAAACCGCCGTTATTGAGGAAGCGGGTTATTGTGTACTGGCCTTGCAGAAGCTTGGTGCCTGGCTGAAGCTCGTCAACCACGCTCACATCTTCTTGCGGAAGTTTAGCAACTTTCTGTTGTGCCATTTCAATTCCTTCACGAGCGACGGCCTGTGCCAAGTCGGTTGTGCTCTTTGCCTGCAAGGCCCCGCGCAGGCCTCGCCCGCAGGAAGCTAATTGATCGGCGATCGTTCACACCTGCGCACCAATTCCTATGCTTTTGATTGATTTCGGAAGGCGGCCAAAATTGGGCGGTGGAAAGGAATTATAAAGGTTCACCAAGGCATCCGGGGCGCTGCAATGCCATGTATCAAGGCCGGTCGCACGGCACGGCGCGGCCCTTGCGGGTCACGAAAGCGCAGGGCGTTTCGTTACGAAGCGTGCCCAGATGCGATACAATCAATCAAACCGCCTCGCTGGATCATCTTGGGGAAGACACGGTGCGGTCATGCCTTGGGGTTGATTTCATCAACAAATCCTGACCCGCCCGGCGGGCTGGCCGCCACGGCGTTGTTTCAAACCGTCACGGCAATCAAAGGAATGGTCAGCGCCCGCCGCGCGGCTGCCTGCCCGGCATGCAACCCCGTAGCCAGACAGGCCGTCAGAAGGTAGCCACCCGTCGGCGCTTCCCAATCCAGCATTTCGCCGGCGACGAAGACATTCGGCAGGGCGGTCAGTTCTAGTTCGTCGGTCAGGCTTTGCCGGCTTATCCCGCCCGCCGAAGAAATCGCCTCCTCCAGGGGGCGCGGACCAAGGTGGCGAACAGGCAGATGCTTGATCAGCGCGGCCAGAGCGGCAGGTGCTTCGGGAAGCGGCCGCGCCCATTCCATGATCAGCGCCAACCGCGGCGGATCCAGCTTAAGCGTTTTTCGCAGGTGATTGGCCAGCGTCTCGCGCCCGCGCGGACGGGCAAGGCGGGCGGTGACATCGGCAAGCGTCCGGTTGGGCAAAAGGTCAAGATGCAGCACCGCGCCATCGCGAACCGGGGCTGACACGGCGTAAACCCCGCCTCCCTCGATCCCGCGCGCCGACAGGACGAATTCTGCCTGCACCCTCTGATCGCCGGCGATCAGCGCCGCGCCTTTCAGGGGCTGGCCGAAGTGGCGCGCCATGTGGGCGGACCAGTCAACGCGAAAGCCGATGTTGGCGGGCCGGAAGGGTTCGATCTGCACATGCTTTTCCGCCAGCCACGGCACCCAGGCCGCATCCGACCCCAGCCTTGGCCAACTGGCACCGCCTAGCGCCAGAACCGTCACCCCCGGCCGCACCAGACGCGCGCCATCCGGCGTATCAAACCGCAGATCCCCGCCTTCGAACCCGGTCCAGCGCCAGCGTGTCCGCAGCACCACGCCTTGCGACGAAAGCCGCGCAAGCCAAGCCCGCAGCAACGGCGAGGCCTTCATCTCAACCGGAAAAACCCGCCCGCTGGATCCGGTGAACAGCTTTTGCCCCAGTCCTTCGGCCCAGTGTCTTACCGCCTCCGGGCCGAAAGCCTGAACCATTGGCCGCAACCAGTCGGCGCTGATCTTGCCGGCAAAGGCCGCAGCCGTTTCATCCTTGGTCAGGTTCAGCCCGGACTTGCCCGCCATGAGGAATTTCCGCGCCACGGTGGGCTTGGCCTCGACCACGACAACCGGCAGCCCGGCGCCCGACAGCGCTTCGGCAGCCATCAGCCCCGCTGGACCCGCGCCGATGACCAGGGTCGGCAAAACCTCGGGCGCGGTCATGCCGGCTGCCTGCGGCGATCGGGGCAGCCCGCGAAGCGCGTGATACTGTCCGGCTGGCTGTTCATCTGACCCCCCGCCTTGTTCCTGTGGCGGCCCAGCTCTGGCAAGAAAGGCGGCCTGAGACAAGGCCCTCGCGCCAGGGTCTATTTCTGGACGCCTTCGGCCGCGTGCTGCCAAACGGTCTTGGCCAGAATAACGACGACGACAATGAAAATCAGGATCACAGAGATGGCGGCAATCGCCGGGTCGATATTGTCGCGCAATCCCATCCACATCAGCCGCGGCAGCGTGACGGCATTGACCGAGGTGATGAAAAGCGTCACCCCGATTTCCTCCCACGAAAGCACGAAGGTCAACAGCAGTGCAGAAAGCAGCCCGAACCGGATATTGGGCAGGATGATGCTGCGCACACGAACCATCAGCCCGGCCCCCATCCCCCGCGCGGCCATGTCAATGCGACGGTCCACCTGCGCAAGGGCCACTGTAATCAACACGACGGCAAAGGGCGCAATCATCACCGAATGCGCCAGCGCGACGCCCGCCCAGGTATCATAGGCGACAAGGTTGTTGATCTTGCTCAGCGTGATCAGGAAGAAATACAGCGTCAAAGCCGAAACCACTGGCGGCGCCACCATCGGCAACAGGGCGATGCCCATCAACACCCCGGCATGGCGTGGCTGCAAGATCCAGATGCCAAGACTGAACGCCAAGGCCAGTGTCGTGGCCAGAAGCGAACTGGCCACCCCGATGCCGATCGACAGGGCGGTGCCCCTTATCCAGGCAGGATTTTCCAGAAGCGCGCGATAATGGCGCAGCGACCAGTCTCCCTCCGGCAGGGAAAGGTAGCGGTTGGGCGTAAAGGATACCGGAATCACCGCAATAAGCGGCATCAGCAGGAACACCGCGACCAGTGCGGCAAGGCAGGCGGCAAGGCGTCCGGGGCGCGTGATCATTGTGGCCTACCGGGGCGGACCCGCCGCATCAGAAGCGCCAGCATAGCACCCACGGCCAGCATCAGGATCACGCTGACCGCCGCGCCCAGTCCCCAGTCAGGGCTTTGGAATATCCGCAGATAAATCAGTTCCGCAGCCATAACGCTGCGTCCGCCGCCAAGGATTGCAGGCGTTACAAAGAACCCCAGTGCAAAGACGAACACCACCAGCGCGGCCCCCAGAATGCCGGATGCGGTCATCGGCACGAAGATCTGGCCAAACACCCGCGCCCGCCCGGCCCCCATGCCACGCGCAGCAAGCAGCGCCCGCTCGTCCACCGCGCGCATTGCCGAGGCCAGCGGAAACGCCGCAAACGGGATCAGGAAATGCACCATGCCAACCACGACACCAAATTCGTTGCGCACCATGGTCAGCGGTTCCGACAGGATCCCCAGCGACTGCATCCACGTGTTCAGAATGCCCTTGTTCGACAAAAGCGCCAGCCAGCCAAATGCCCGCGTCAGCACCGAAATCCAGAACGGAATAAGAATGCACAGCTCTACCGCCAAGCGCTGTGCCGGGCTTCCCCGGACCCACAGAAGCGTGATCATGTAGGCCGCGCTGACCGCCGTCAGCGTCACCACCGCGCAAATCCGCAAGGTGCGCAAGAACACCGAAAGCACCAAAGGATCGCTCAGCGCTGTCTGGTATTGGCCAAGGCCCGGTTCGGGCAGGGTCACGCTCCAGCGCAGGATGCCCAGAAACGGCACCAGATAGGTCAGCACCGTAAACCCGATCAGGGGGGCAATCAGCAGCGCGGATCTGGGCAAGGTGGGCATGACGACCTTTCAAAGCGAGCGGCCCCCCAGGCGCTTGGCCGGGGGGCCACACAGAAATCAGGCGGAAATGATCGCCAGATACGCATCCAGCGCCGCGCCATAGTTCGCTTCGTACCACTCCATGTTCAGCGGAATCTGAAGTGCGAAGTTGGCCGGATCAACCGGATTGAACCGCGCATCCTCTGGTGGCAGCAGGGCGTCGGTGGCGGGGTTTGCCGGGCCTTGCGCCAGCATCTGGAACATCACCAGCTGTTTCGCCGGATCCTGCGCCGAGGCGATGAACTTCATCGCCGCCTCTGCCCCGCCGGGATTGCCCTTGATCACCGCCATGGATCCCGGTGCGATCAGGCCCTGATCCCAGATGAACTTGATGTCACCACCCGAGTCGGTCTCGATCAGCTTGGCGCGGGTCGACCAGACCAGCGCCATCGACGCTTCGCCATTCAGAAGCAGCGACTGGCTTTCGGCCCCGCCGCCCCAATAGGACACGACATTGCCCTTGAAGGCCTCAAGCTTCTTGTGGGCGCGCTCGATGTCCAGTGGGTAAAGATCCGCCGGGGCAACGCCGTCGCCCATCAACAGCGCCTCCCACATTGCGGCGCCCCATTTGTACATGCCGCGCTTGCCGGGAAACTTTTCGACGTCAAAGAAATCTGCCATGCTTTTCGGCGGGTTGTCACCGAACTTCTTGGCGTCATAGGCGATGATGTAGCTGTAGAAATAGCTTGAAGCCGCAAATTCCCAGCCAAAGCCTTCACGGGTCTTTGCCTTGTCGACGACGGCATAGTCGATCGGCTCCATCATGCCCTTCTTGCCCAGCGCCTGCGCCGAGAAGGGATCGGCGTCGACGATATCCCAGGCGGGCTTGCCGCTTTCAAACTGCGCCTGGATAGCCCCTTCGCTGGGGCCGGACCCGTCCTGTTTCACGGTAATTCCGGTTTCGGCCAGGAAAGGCGCGCCATAGGCGGTGTCATAGGCGGTCATCGCATCACCGCCCCAGTTGACGAACACCAGTTCGCCCGAAGCCGCAAGGACGGGCGCTCCGCGCAGCCCGACGGCGGCAGTTCCCATCATCATCACGGCAAGCTGTGTAAAGCGACGGCGAGAAATTTCGCCCTTGCGGGCCTTGTCGGCAAGAATTTCAATCTGGTCAGCTTCGAAGTGGGCGTTCATGGTCAGTCTCCATTGTTGCGGTGTCGAAACGATTGCAGTTACAGAAAGATGCCTCGGTCAGGCGGCCAAGCGGCCCAGACCGAAGCGCCGATAGTCAGCCCCGTCGGCAAGGCGGCGGTAGGCACCGACAGAACCAGCGGAACCTGACCTGCCGAGGCCAGCGAAAGCTGCGTTTCTGCCCCCAGATAAGTCAGATCGCGCAAGGTGGCGGCGATGGCGTTGCCTGTATCGGGCCGGGTCAGGCAAAGTGACATATATTCCGGGCGCACGGCAAGAACGCGGCTTGGCGTGCCAGGCATCCCCGCGATGCGCAGGCTTTGGCCTTCGAAGGAAGCCTGCGCCCCGTCTGGCGTCACGGACACGTCAGATATGTTCAAAATATTGATATCACCAAGAAATTCCGCCACAAACCGATTGGCGGGCCGCTCGTAAACCTCTTTGGGCGGTGCGATCTGCTGCAAGGTGCCCTTGTCGAATATGGCAACCCGGCTTGACAGCGCCAAAGCCTCGGACTGGTCATGGGTGACAAAGACAAAGGTGGTGCCAAGCTCGCGGTGCAGGCGCTTTACCTCGTCCTGCATCTGGCCGCGCAGGTTCTTGTCCAGCGCAGAGAAAGGTTCGTCCAGCAGCAGGACCGGCGGATCATAGACCAGCGCACGCGCCAGCGCGACCCGCTGCTGCTGGCCCCCCGACAGGCCCGACGGGCGCTTGTGGCTGTGTCCGCCAAGGCCCACCATTTCAACCATCTCGCCAACCCGGCGTTTGATATCGCTGTCCGTGCGGCCCTGCACCTTCAGGGGGAAGGCAATGTTCTGTTCCACCGTCATGTGCGGAAACAGGGCATAGCCCTGAAACACCATGCCAAACGCCCGCGCCTCGGCGGGGGTATTGGTCAGATCGTGACCGTCCAGGGTCAGGCGCCCGGTCGTTGCCGCTTCAAACCCGGCAAGGATCATCAGAAACGTCGTCTTGCCGGATCCCGATGGGCCCAGAAGCGTCACAAATTCACCGCGCCCGATGGTCAGGCTAATATCCGTCAGGGCCGCAAACGAGCCAAATGACTTGCCGATTGCCTCGGCGCCAATCTCGGCGGCCTTGATTTTTCTCACCCGGACTCCCCCTGATGTTGCGTAAATCGTAATGGCTGTCTGTCCTGCTGGGCAAACGATAGTTTTTCACCGCGACGACAAAGAAAATTTGTCGTTGCGGTGCAGCAGCCTCAAACTTTCGTCAGCGGCAGGTTTTGCAGCCGTTCAGCGCGAAGCCAGTTGCGAAAGGCGACAACGGTCGGACTTTCCGCCAAGGCAAGTGGCACCACCATGTAATAGGCGCGCGCCAGGCGCACTGTTTGTTCGAACGGCCGCAGAAGCTGCCCGTTGTTCATCGCGTCCTCCGACAGAACCATATCTCCCATCGCGATTCCCTGACCGCCCAATGCGGCCGAATAGACCAGGTGCATGTCCGAAAAAACCACGCCGGTTGCCGCAAGGTGCGGGTCCAGCCCGGTTGCCGCAAACCATGTGGCCCAGTCGTTGTTGTCGGACAAATGCAGCAACCCCAGCCTCAGCACATCGGCCGGCTCGGGCATCCCGCCCAAGCGGTTTACCATTGTCGGGCTGCAAACCGGGGTGGCCACCACATCAAGAACATGTTCGGCCTGCATGCCGGGAAATTCGCCGTCTCCAAAGGTGATAAACAGGTCAACGTCGGGGTTGTTGACCTCTCCAAGCCGGCGCGGGGTGACGATCGAAAGGGCAACATCCGGGTAAGCCGAGGTAAAGCGCCCGATCTTGTTGCAAAGCCAGCCCGCGGCAAATCCCGGCGCACAGCTGACGTTCAGATTGCCTGCTGTGCCGCGTCCGGTGTTGCGCGCCGCCGATCCTGATATCGCCAGCAGCGCCTGACGTATGTCGTTGGCATAGGCGCGCCCCTGCGAAGTCAGTTCGACCCGCGTGCCAATGCGGTTCAGCATCTCAAAATCCAGATCGCGCTCAAGCATCCGCAGTTGATGGCTGACGGCAGAGCGGGTCAGGTTCAGCTCTTCTGCTGCCTGCCACACTGTGCCGTGGCGCGCGAAACTTTCTAGCGCCCGCAGCGCCTGCGTGGATGGAATTCGCATCGTGATGTCCCACCTTTAGCATCAGCATAGGCGCTGGATATTCCCGCAGACAAGAGGTTCGGTGAAATTGGTTTGTCGATCTTCAAAAAAGGTTTCACTTCTCGGGCCGGAGGATAGGCGTATAGGCTTTCGCCAAAGGATGCTCCGATGCCCCAAAGCCCAGCCCAGCTTCATGCCCTGTCCGAGATAGCTGCCCTAGCCAAAGGCCTGTCGGACGGCGCAGCGACGATCTTTGACTTTGGCGAAACCGCCTGGCGCGAATACCGCTCGGCCGCCTGGTATGTCGAACGGCTGCGCGCCGAAGGCTTTACGGTCGAGGAAGGCTCTGCCGGAATGCCAACCGCTTTTTGCGCCGATTGGTCGAATGGCCCCGGCCCGGTGATCGGGCTTTATGCGGAATATGACGCGGTGCCCGGCAACTGTCAGGCGGCGTCAATCCGGCGCGAACCGCGGGCGGGTCTGGGCTATCAGGCCGGCGGCCACACCGATCCGCATTCCGGTTTGGGAATGGCGGGTCTTGGGGCTGTTCTGGCGATCAAGGCCGCCATGCAAAAGCACGATATTCCCGGCGGCCTGCGCTTTACCGGCGAGCCAGCGGAAAAGGTCCGCGGATCAAAGCCCATCCACGCGGCGGCGGGCTATTATGACGGGCTGGCCGCAATCCTGTCCTTCCATCCCTTCTACATGCTTCCGATGTGCAACACCGTGCGCTGGGACACGCATTGCGGCGCGGCCTACGCGATGATCTACCGGTTCATATGCGATGCGCCCGAAAGCTGGGGCCTGCATGACGGCGCGCCAATCCCGCAGTCGCATTCCGCAGTGCGGGCGCCCGGCGCCAATGACGCGCTGATGCTGATGTATCAGGCTTCGAAATCCCTGCGCGATTCGATGCTGCCCCATCAGGGTGGGTGGTCGATCTCGGAAGCGATCCTGACGGCTGGGCAGGCCACCGCTGACAATCTGCCTGCAGGTCTCGCCGAAGTGCAGTACATGATTCGCGTGCCGACCATTGCCATGGCCGATCAGGTGACCGCGGCGCTGGATCGCAACGCCGCTGCCGCCGCCGCGATGACCGGTTGCCGGTATGAACGCCATTGGGTCTGCAAATCCCGGCATGGGTTGGCCAACCACGCCATTGCCACGACGGTGTGGCAGGCGATGCAGGCGGTCGGCGCACCGGTTTGGGACGAGACCGCCAAGGCGGTAGCGCGCGAGATTCAGGTGGGCCTGGGGATGGAACCTATGGCCGAACCTTTCATCGACGAAATGAGCCGCCTGATTGATCCGCAATCTGCCGAAGCGATCTTGCGTCACGATCTGCCGCCGTCGCAGTTGAACTCCACCTCCGACGATTACACCGACATGACATGGCATGCGCCGACGGCGCGGTTCTATATCGCCCGCCCAGCCCTCAAGGCCCCGGCGGGGCAGGCCTATCCCGCATGGGTGATGAACGCGTTGGGCGGAATTCCGGCCACCATCGACCCGATGGTGCAAACTGCGGCGAAGATACTTGCCCTGTCAGCCCTGCGGCTGCTGGAGGATCCTGCCGCGCGCAACGCAGCGATGGAAGAATTCAAACAGCGCACCGGGGGCGGTATCGGCGGCAGCAAATGGATCGCGCCACTGTGTGACTATCCCGCCCCCATTCATTTTCGCTGGCCTGAATATGTGACAACCCCGCGTGGGCGCGATTGGTGGATCCCCTCCACCATGCCCGACGCCTGAAAACAGGAGACATCCGCAATGCAAACCTACCGCCACGGATCAGAGCCCTTCAGCCTGCAACGCCGCAACCTCAAGGGTGGCACGAAGCCGCTGGAAGGCTGGGGGTTTCGCAATGAAACCGATCCGCTGACAGACGTGTTGCTGGGGTCACCCGCGCATTTGCGGCATCTGTCAACCTCGTCCTTGTCGCGCAAGCACCTGCGCGAGGCGCCGTGCAACATACAGGTAGGCCAGGCTCAGCATGCCGAACTGGTTTCGGCATATGAACATTTCGGGGTGAAGGTGCACATGCATACGCCCTCGCCGGAACTGCCGATGCAGGTCTATGCCCGCGACAGCAGCGTGATGACGCCTTATGGCGCGATCATCACCGCAATGGCGAACTGGTGGCGGCGCGGCGAAAACTATGTGGCGATTCGCACCTACGAACAGCTGGGCATCCCGATCTACGACATGGTTACCGCAGGCACATTCGAGGGTGGTGACTTCAACGTGATCGAAGAAGGTTGCGTGCTGATCGGCTGCGGCGGCGCGCGCACCCAGGAAGAAGGCGCGCGGCAGGTGCAAAGCTGGTTCGAAGCCGAAGGCTGGGAAACAAGGCTGGCCTTCATCGACGAATACTATGTGCATATTGACCTGATGGTGGTGCCGATCGCCCCGAAACTGACCGCCGTTTGCCTGGATTGTACCGAGCCGGGCATCGTCGACTGGCTGAAGGCCAAAGGCCACGAGATCATCGACGTGCCTTTCAAGGACACCATGGCGCTGGGCTGCAATTTCATGTCGCTGGGCCGCGACCGGGTGATCGCCCCCGCCATCTCGAAGTCGCTGATCGGCCAATTGCGCGCCCGCGGATTCGAGGTCGCCGCAATCGACATGTCGGAAATCTCGAAAACCGGCGGCGGCATTCACTGCATGGCGCAGTCGCTGAAGCGCGAAGCGGCATAAGGCTCTTTTTGAAGAAGAATGGCGGCGCGAGAACCGGCGCCGCCATTTTTTATTTGCGGTCTGCGTCATGCCGGATACAAGTGTGGCTGTCCTGAACGGGCAGGCGACATCATGCCGAACCCCTGATTCCCAGTCGGAATGTCTGGCAGCCAAATGAGATATTGTTGGCGTTTGCTTGTTCACCGACAGGAATAAGATTTGACACACACGCAAACTGTCTTTTAGGCTTCGTGCTGGGCTCCAATTGTAGCCGCCTGCCACTAACGCCAACATTCGAGGGTAACCATGAAAAAAAGAGTCGCCGTGATCGGAGCTGGTCCGTCGGGCCTCGCGCAGCTTCGCGCATTCCAGTCTGCCAAGCAAAAGGGCGCGGATATCCCCGAAATCGTCTGTTTTGAAAAGCAAGACAACTGGGGCGGCCTCTGGAACTACACCTGGCGCACCGGACTGGACGCATATGGCGAACCGGTGCACGGGTCGATGTACCGCTATCTTTGGTCAAACGGCCCGAAGGAAGGGCTGGAATTTGCCGACTATTCCTTCGAGGAACACTTCGGCAAGCAGATCGCAAGCTATCCGCCGCGGGCTGTGCTGTTCGACTACATCGAAGGTCGGGTGAAAAGGGCGGGCGTGCGTGACTGGATCCGCTTCGCGTCAACCATCCGCATGGTCAAATACAACAAGGACAAAGGCAACTTCACCGTCACCGTGCATGACCTGAAAAAGGACAGCATGTATGACGAAGACTTCGACCATGTGGTCGTGGCCTCTGGTCACTTCTCGGTTCCGAATGTTCCCGAATACCCCGGTTTTGACAAGTTCAACGGCCGCGTTCTGCATGCACATGACTTCCGCGATGCACGCGAATTTGCCGGCAAGGATTTGCTTCTGCTCGGCTCCTCCTACTCGGCCGAGGACATAGGCAGCCAGTGCTGGAAATATGGCGCCAAATCGATCACGGTCGCCTATCGCAACGCGCCGATGGGATTCAAGTGGC
The DNA here is from genome assembly GCA_947476475.1 of Paracoccaceae bacterium. GTDB lineage: Bacteria > Pseudomonadota > Alphaproteobacteria > Rhodobacterales > Rhodobacteraceae > TMP-24. Next base: position 36,605 of record CANJQT010000004.1, read on the forward strand.
CCGACAACTGGAAAGAAGTGCCAAAGCTTTTGCACGTGGATGAAACCACCGCCTACTTCGCCGACGGCACTTCGAAGCGGGTCGATGCAATCATTCTGTGCACCGGCTATAAGCACCACTTCCCCTTCCTGCCCGACGATCTGCGCCTGAAAACCGCGAACCGCCTGGCAACCGCCGATCTCTACAAGGGCGTGGCGTGGGTGCATAACCCCAAGCTTTTCTATCTTGGCATGCAGGACCAGTGGTTCACCTTCAACATGTTCGACGCGCAAGCCTGGTGGGTACGCGACGCAATCATGGGACGGATTGCCATTCCGGCCGACAAGAACGCTTTGCAGAAAGACGTCGCAGACCGTGTTGCGGGCGAAGATGCCGGCGAAGACGCACATGACGCGATTCACTATCAGGCCGAATATGTGAAGGAATTGGTGGCCGAGACCGATTATCCCAGCTTCAACATCGACGGCGCCAGCGAAGCCTTCTTCAAATGGAAGGACCACAAGAAGGAAGACATCATGGGCTTCCGGAACAATGCCTATGCCTCGGTCATCACCGGCACCATGGCGCCCATCCACCACACTCCGTGGAAAGACGCCCTCGAGGATTCCATGGAAGCCTATCTGCGAAACTGAAGCCCGCTTGCTATTGAAAGGCCCCAAGTGCTGAACTTGGGGCCTTTTGGGGCCAAAATTTCAGGCAAACGCCCGGCCCGCCCCGTTTCTCAGGAAACATTTTTTCGCAAAGATAAAATTTCTTCTCGCCAAGTGTGCCTACGCATGCTTTCCTTGCGACATCGGGCCGCAGGGGTGCAGGGTACCCTGAGGCAAACGAAGGGAATGGGGAACACAGAAACGAAGGCTTCCAGCCCGGCTTTAGGCCGGAAAGGGCGCTTGGAAATCAAGGCGCGGAGGGGGGGCAGCTGCCCGTCAAACATCCGCCGAACTCAACAGGAGTAAGGGATATGACGACTGAATCAGGTTCGGGCCAGATGGTCCGAGCATTGGACTGGAAGGGCGCCTTCTGGGTCGCGGCCGGCGTGCCGCCCTTGGTGCTTTTCTCGATCGGCGGGATTGCAGGGGTGGCGGGGCAAGCGGCCTTCGTCGTCTGGATCCTGTCGATGATCATGGGTTTTTCGCAAAGCTTCACCTATGCGGAAATGGCCGGGATGTTCGGCAACAAATCGGGCGGGACGTCGGTTTATGGCGCCACGGCGTGGCTGCGCTATTCCAAGCTGATCGCACCGCTGTCGGTCTGGTGTAACTGGTTCGCCTGGTCGCCGGTTCTGTCGCTGGGTTGCGCGATTGCGGCCGGCTATATCCTGAACTCGCTGTTCCCGATCCCGGCGGCTGACAGCCAGATGGTGCTGGACTGGGTTGCCGCCAACGTTGCCAGCTACACTGAAACCACGCAATCGGTGGTCGATTACATTGCTGCAAACGCAGGCACCGCGCCTGCTGATGCAATTGCCGCCGTGGCGAACGCCGATGCCGTAGCCGCACTGACGCCGGCCTTCCGGGTCTGGGAAGCCTTCCAGATCAGCGTGCCAGGCCTTGGTGTCCTGCACTTCAATTCGACTTTCGTGATCGGCGCGATCCTGATGCTGATCATGCTGGCGATCCAGCATCGCGGCATTGCCGCCACCGCATCGGCGCAAAAGGTGCTGGCGGTGATCGTTCTGGTGCCCTTGCTGCTGGTCGGTCTGGTGCCGATCCTGTGGACCGATTCGATCAATTCGATGAACGTCACCGGCATTTTTCCGCCCACGGCAGCCTATTCGGGCGTCAACGGCGAATGGAACCTCGGCGGCTGGACGCTCTTCCTCGGGGCCATGTATATCGCCGCCTGGTCGACCTACGGCTTTGAAACCGCCGTCTGCTATACGTCAGAACTGAAAGACCCCAAGCGCGATACCTTCCGCGCCATCTTCTTTTCGGGTCTGCTCTGCATCGTGTTCTTCTTCCTGATCCCCTTCTCGTTCCAGGGGTTCTATGGCCTTGGTGGCATGTTGACGCCCGGCGTCATCGACGGCACCGGGGTTGCGGCGGCTTTGGGCGGCATGCTGGGGTCGAACGCACTGTTCATCCAGATCTTCGTGATTCTGATGATCATGGCACTGTTCCTGGCGATCATGACGGCAATGGCCGGTTCTTCGCGCACCCTCTATCAGGGCTCGCGCGATGGCTGGCTGCCGAAATACCTGAGCCGGGTGAACAAGAACGGCGCACCGACAGGTGCAATGTGGACCGACTTCGGCTTCAACCTGATCTTGCTGGCGCTGGCCTCGGACGCCGGTGGCTATTTCTACGTTCTGGCAATCTCCAACGTCGGCTATATCGTGTTCAACTTCCTGAACCTGAATGCCGGCTGGATCCACCGCATCGACTCGGGCCATCTTGACCGCCCGTGGAAAGCCCCGAACTGGCTGATCGGTTTCAACACCCTTCTGGCCTTCGTGAACGCGCTGTTCCTTGGCGCTGGCGCCAAGGTCTGGGGCTATTCCAACGCACTGTGGGCGGGCGTGTTCTTCGCCGCCCTGATCCTGCCGGTGTTCTGGTTCCGCCATTACTATCAGGACGGCGGCCATTTCCCGAAAGAGGCGATGGAGGATCTGGGCCTGTCGGATCACGGCGACCTTGGGCCGCGCAAGGCGGGGATGTTGCCCTACCTGACGCTGATCGCAGGCGCTGTCGTGGTTGTCTGGGCGAACTGGTTCTTCGTTCTTCCAGTCTGAGCCGCGTAAGCCGGAAGTAGACCGAAGGGCCGCGTAAGCGGCCCTTCTTTTTTAGCTTTTGTTTTCTGCTAAGAAAATTTCTTGCATTTCATTATTGCTTTTCGTCGGGATTGCTTTCAGAATTGCCGAAAATCATATGAATTCAGGGAGAGAACACATGACCAATTCTTGGCGTTTTTCGACGCTGATCGACCGTCACCGCGCCCTCGGCTCCAACCTTGAGGATTGGAGCGGCATGGGCACAGCCTGGTCTTATGCCGGCGATCCCGATGCCGAATACATGGCGATCCGCACCAAGGCGGGCTTGATGGATGTCTCGGGTCTGAAGAAGGTCCACATCTCTGGTCCGGCCGCCAGCCATGTGATCGAACGCGCCACCACCCGGAACATGGAAAAGCTGATGCCGGGCCGGTCGGTCTATGCGACCATGCTGAACGACGCGGGCAAATTCGTCGATGACTGCGTGATTTACCGCTTGGCCCCGAACGCCTTCATGGTCGTTCACGGATCGGGTGGCGCGCATGAACAGCTGACCATGGCCGCCACCGGTCGCGATGTGTCGATCCGTTTTGACGACAACCTGCATGACTTGTCGCTGCAAGGGCCGCTGGCGGTGGACTATCTGGAAAAGCACGTGCCCGGCATCCGCCAGCTTGGCTATTTCAACCAGATGCAGACCAGCCTTTTCGGCAAGCCCGCGATGATCTCGCGCACCGGCTATACCGGCGAACGCGGCTATGAACTGTTCGTACGCGGCCAAGATGCCCCGATGATCTGGGACCGGATTCTGGATGAAGGCAAGTCCATGGGGATCATCCCCTGCCGTTTCACCACGCTGGATATGCTGCGCACCGAAAGTTACCTGCTGTTCTTCCCCTTCGACAATTCGGAAATGTATCCGTTTGAAAATGAAGGTCCGGGCGACACGCTGTGGGAACTTGGCCTCGATTTCACCGTCTCGCCCGGCAAGGTCGGCTTCCGTGGCGCCGAAGAACATTACCGTCTTAAGGGCAAGGAACGTTTCAAGATCTGGGGCCTGAAGATGGAAGGCACCAATGTTCCCGGCAACGGCGCGCCGGTGTTCCGGGGCGACACGCAGGTTGGTCTGGTGACGCAGGCGATGTATTCGCCCTTGAACAAGCACAACATCGCCATCGCCCGCCTGCCTGTCGATTGCGCCAATGACGGCACAAAGCTCGAGGTACGTTGCGGCACCCACGGGCCGATCAAGGCGACAACCCACTCGATGCCCTTCTACGACGTCGACAAGAAGCGTCGCACGGTTCAGGGCTGACCCAGGAAACGGTTCGCCGAAGGCCCGTCAGCGCGAACAGGGGCCTTCGGTCGAAGCCGGATTTGACAGGAAACGGACTTCTACGCATGACAAAGACCGAATTTCCCCCGGCCATCAAAAGTCGTCCGGTGTATGGCGTTCTGGCACCTCGCCCAGGTGCCTTGCATCTGATCGTGGCCGATGGCGATGGGGCTGCGGCTGTCACCGATCTTCTGGCGAAAGCCAGTGACCGGGCCAGCATGCTGGCAAGCACGCACATCATCTACACGCCGGGGCCTGACGGCACGGATCGCAGCGCCGACCTTGCCGCGCTGGGCGCCGCACAGTGCTACCGCGCCCCGACCATACCCACGCTTCTGCCGCGCCTTCAAAGAGTGCTGATCGATGCGCATATGGGCACGCAATTCTATCTCGCCGGCACCGAAGGCCTGATCGGTCAGGCCGAACGCGATATCATGGCCACGGGCTTTCCCGCGACCGACATCCAGAAAGAGCATCGCGGATCGACCGTGCGCCGCGTGCAGTGCGTTCACTGCAAGGGTATCACCGAAAACGTGGCAACCGATCCGTTCAAGTGTAGTCACTGCGGGCTGAACCTGTATGTGCGCGACCATTATTCGCGCCGTCTGGCCGCCTTTCAGGGTGTGAACATTGATGCCGAAGATCCCGGCCAGATCCCTCAATCCGTGGTGAAGTTCAAATGAGTGGTGGCGCAAAACTGAATGTCCGCGTGGCCGAGGTGGTAGAGGTCAACGCGCTGATCAAGCGCTTCCGCTTCGTCAATCGTGATGGCAGCCCGATGCCCGCCTTTTCCGGCGGATCGCATATCGTGGTCGAGATGGACGATAGCGGCACCCGCCGCCTGAACCCCTATTCCCTGATGTCCGACCCCGAAGATCGCGCGGGCTACGAAATTTCCGTGCGGCGCGATGATGCGGGCCGGGGCGGTTCGCTTTACATGCACAATCACGTCAAACCCGGCATGGAGATGGTGATCAGCTATCCGGTGAACCTGTTCGCCCTTGATAGCCGCGCCCGAAAGCACCTGATGATCGCGGGCGGCATCGGCATCACGCCCTTCCTTGCCCAGATCGCCCAGCTTTCACACCTCGGCGGCAAGTTCGAACTGCATTATTCCGCGCGCTCAAAACCTCTTGGCGCCTACATGGACCGGCTGACACAGGCGCATCCTGACCGTGTCCACTGCTATTTCGACGACGAACAACAGACCATCGACCTTGGCCGCATCCTGTCGATGCAGCCCCTGGGAACCCATCTTTACGTCTGCGGGCCCAAGGGCATGATCAACTGGGTTCTGTCCACCGCTGAAAAGATGGGCTGGCCCATCCACGCGTTGCACCACGAAGAATTCCTTGCACCCGGCACCGGCAAGCCCTTCGATGTCGAACTGGCCGTTTCCAAAAAGACCATCACCGTCGGCACCACCCAGTCCTTGCTGGAGGCGATGGAAGCGGCAGGTGTCGATGCGCCCTATCTTTGCCGTGGCGGCGCCTGTGGCCAGTGCGAAACCAATGTCCTGCGCTGTGATGGCCAGTTGCTGCACCGCGACCACTGGCTGACGCCCGAAGATCACGCATCGGGGCAGAAGATCATGCCCTGCGTTTCACGTTTTGAGGGCAAGACCCTCGTCATCGACCGATAGGAGACGGGTATGAGCCTTGATTTCAAGCCGGGCGCGTTCAACGGCTTCTTCCGCGACGAAACCTTCCGCGATGATTTTACCTATCGCAATTCACCCGAAGGCATCCGCCGTTTCCCGTTCCCGTTTGACCGGGACGATTACATGTATTCGGTCAACATGGAGCCGCACACATCGGGCCGAAAGGGCTCGGTCTTTGAACATACGTTTGACGTGGATGAACATTACGTCTCCGAAATGATCGACCGCGCCAAGGTGCTGGCCGAAGATCCGCTGCGCTGCCAGTCGCTGCCGCATATGACCCTGGCAGGCTGGGATCTGCTCGAACTGATCATGGAATCCAAGGCCCGCGACTATCCGCAGTGGTTTTCACTGACCAAGGACGGCAACCGCTGGCACTGGATCAACCGCCCGCTCGGCATAGACCAGACCTTCACTTTCCTTGACGAATCCACCCTGCCCTATGGCCCCTTCGAATATATCACCCGCCAGACCCAGGGCGATTTCAGCCTGCAGGACGAACGTGACAATGACCTGTGGATGGACGCGGGCATGATCACCTCGCAGGCCGACTGGTCGTTGGATTTCGACATCGGGATGAGCTTCATGGAATGGCACGCGCCTGTGCCGCTGGCCCATGAAAAGGGCATCTTCGACCGGGCGCTGAAGTTCCTGCTGAAGCTTCAGCATGGCGCGCCGGTCCGGCGGTTCAACTGGACGATGACGGTCAACCCGCTTTTGGATACCGCACCTGAAACCTATCCCAAGTGGGGGCCAACCCGCACCACGTTGAGCCAGGACAACATGGGCAATAAGATGCACCTGCGCGTCGAACTTCAGGCCCTGTTCCGGCTGCCGCGGTCCAACGCCGTCGCCTTTTCGATCCGCTGTTATCTCGGCAAGTTCGAAGAACTGGTCACCGTGCCGAAATGGGGCCGCCGCCTGCACCGTGTGGTGCGCGACCTGCACCCCGATCTGGCCGCCTACAAGGGCTTCCTGCGCAACCGCGATGCAATGGCCCAATGGCTGTCGGCCTATGACGACGGTAAACCCACCTCGCCCGGCTGGTGGCCCGAGGACTAGGCGCCATGGCAGCGCCAGCCCCCTTGCGTCTTGGTTTCCTGATGTTTCCGGGCTTTCCGATGGCCTGCCTGACGTCAGCGATCGAACCTTTGCGCGCGGCCAACGAAATTGTCGGGCACAAGGCGTTCGAATGGCGCCTGCTTGCCGAAGACCCGGTACCCGTCCGGTCTTCGGCAGAGGTGCGCTTCGAACCGGATGCGCTGTTGGCGGATTGTGGTGACATTGATCACCTTTACCTCTTGTCGCCGCCGACCGGCCAGTTTGCCGACCCCCGGCAAAGCCCGGCCCGGTTACGCTGGCTGGACAGGACGGGCGTGGTTCTGGGTGCCTTTTCCGGCGGCATCTTCCCGCTGGCCCGCGCCGGGCTGATGGAGGGGCGGGGCTGCTCAGTCCATTGGTGCTATGAGGCAGCCTTCAAGGCCGAATTCCCGAAAGTGACCCCCAGCGAGGCAGTGATCCTGCGCGAACGGCGGCGTGTTACCGCTTCGGGGGCTGGCGCGGTTTTCGATCTGATGCTGCGACTGATCGAAGAACGGCTGGGGCGGCAGTGCATGACCGAGGTCGCCTGCTGGTTTCAACATCCCTTTGTCCGTGACGAGGACGCCAGCCAGAAGGTGCCGGTGCCGCGCACTGGCAATACCGCCGACCGTCTGACCGGGTCGATCCGCGAGGCGATTGGGCTGTTCGAATCCCATGTCGAAGACCCGCTGCGCATTTCCGACGTGGCCGCCGCCGTCGATATGTCTGGTCGGCATTTCGAAAGGCTGTTCAAGCGCGAAACCGGGCAAAGCCCGCTGCGCTATTACCGCCAGTTGCGGCTGTCCAAGGCGCGCCAGCGCGTCCTCTACTCGAATGACCCCCTGCGCGAGATTGCCGCCTCGGTCGGTTATCTGACGTCGGCACCGATGACTCGGCATTATACCGAACTGTTCGGCGTCAGCCCCAAGGACGAGCGACGGCTTCTGACCGGCCTTGGCTCTGTCCGGGGGCAAGCTGAACTCAGATCAGCACTGGACTAGCAGCTATGCCGATGTGCATGGGGATGAAGAATGACACCATCCTCCGCAGCGGGTAGGGCGACAGGTTCAGAAAGACCAAAGCCCGAATGGTCAGCAAATTCTTGCATTCCCGCTTTGCGCATCTTGTGCGGTAATGAGTAGACGGTTATTCTTCTGAATGAACAAGTTTTAACCATATTAAAATGTCGGCAAGAGGCGCCCATGCTTGACACGGCTTATCCCAAAGTGATCCCAGGCCCGCCAAGGCCGAGTCAGGTTCTTCTTCCGCGTGACTTGCTGCGCCATCATGGCCGCGAACGCCAAACCGTTCCGGGCGGCGGTGCCTGGCTGGTGCAGCTGGGGCAGGGCGACCGGATCACCTTGATCAACGACGAGGGCGGCCAGCCCGCCGAACTGATCGCGGCGGGCAAGGACGGGCGCATTGATGCGGCGATCCTCGGCCATGCGCCCAACTCCGATGCGGGCGGTCTGAAGGCGATGCTGGCAATGGGCGACGCGGCGGGCGAAGGCCTGTCGCGCCTGCGCAAGGGCCTTGTCACCCGCAGGATTGACTTGGCCAAAGCCGGTGCACTGCGCCTGTTCGACGCGACGACACCGCCGCGCTGCCAACAGGGCTTCACGGCGCAGGCTGACGGCTGGCTGATCATCGCAGCCCCCGGCCTGCCGATGGCCCCAGATGCGCAAGATACCGCCAGCCCGATCACAGTGGAAATCCTGCGCGCAGCACCGCGCCATGTGGGCAAGTTCGATCTGCCCGATCCGCTTGCTGACCCGGTTCTTGACCTGCGCGTAAAGTCCGCCACCGCCGAATCCTATTTCGTCAAGGCAGGCGACTATCTGCAAATTCTTGATGTCGATGGCCGCCAATGCACAGACTTTCAGTGCTTTGACGCCCGAAAGCTCGACCGGGGCATTGAACACGCGCTGGATGTGACCACCTCGCGCACGCTGATGGGGCACGCCTATTCCATGCCCGGCCTGCATTCCAAATACTTCGATCAGGATTGGGTGCCGCTGGTCGAGGTGGTGCAGGATACCGTTGGCCGGCATGACGCCTTCGCCATGGCCTGCGCATCAAAATACTACGACGACATCGGCTATCCCGGCCATGTGAATTGTTCCGACAATTTCAATCGCGCGCTGTCCGCCTATGGGGTGGCACCCCGGCCGGGCTGGATGGCCGTCAACCTGTTCTTCAATACCAACATCGATGCGCACGGCGTGCTGGTCAGTGACGAACCCTGGTCGCGGCCCGGCGACTATGTGCTGTTCCGCGCACTGACCGATATCGTCTGCGTCTCGTCCGCCTGCCCGGATGACACCTCGCCCGCCAACGGCTGGTATCTGTCTGACATCCATGTGCGCACCTATTCCGGCGCGGAAAAGTTCAGCAGATCCGTTGCCTATCGCCCCACGCCAGATTCGGAGCCGAAGATGACCAAGGAAACCGCCTTCCACGACCGGATCACGGCCAGGACGCGCCACCATGTCGAATACAAGGGCTACTGGCTGCCCCAGGCCTATTCGCAGAACGGCGCGATCGAGGAATACTGGGCCTGCCGCGAAAAGGCGGTGGTGCTGGACCTGTCGCCCCTGCGCAAGTTCGAAGTCACCGGCCCTGACGCCGAAGCACTGATGCAATATGTGCTGACGCGCGACATGAAGAAACTGTCGCAGGGCCAGGTCGTCTATTCCGCCATGTGCTACGAACACGGCGGGATGATCGACGATGGCACCGCCTTCCGCCTTGGCCGCGACAATTTCCGCTGGATCGGCGGCGATGACTATGGTGGGGTCTGGATCCGCGAGCAGGCCGAAAAGCTGGGCCTGCGCGCGATGGTCCGCAGCAGCACCGACCAGTTGCACAACCTTGCCGTTCAGGGGCCGAACAGCCGCGAAATCATGCGCCGCATAATCTGGACAGCACCGCATCAGCCCACCATCGAAGAACTTGGCTGGTTCCGCTTCACCGTCGGCCGCCTTGGCGGGCCGACGGGCGCCCCCGTCGTCGTGTCGCGCACCGGTTATACCGGCGAACTCGGCTTTGAAATCTTCTGTCACCCCAAGGACGGCAACGCGGTTTACGACGCCGTCTGGGCCAACGGCGAAGACCTTGGCCTGCGTCCGATGGGCCTTGCCGCCCTTGACATGGTCCGCATCGAGGCGGGCCTGATCTTCGCCGGTTACGACTTTTCCGATCAGACCGACCCGTTCGAAGCAGGCATCGGCTTTACCGTGCCGCTGAAATCCAAGACCGACGATTTCATCGGCCGCGACGCGCTGATCCGCCGCAAGGAAACTCCCAGCCGCAAATTTGTCGGGCTGGACATCGACGCGAATGTTGATGTCGGCCATGGCGATTGCCTGCGCGTCGGCCGTGCGCAGGTCGGCGAAATCACTTCATCAATGCGTTCGCCACTCTTGGGCAAGAACATCGCCTTGGCGCGGGTGGACGTGGCCCATGCCGATATCGGCACCGCGCTGGAAGTGGGCAAGCTCGACGGTCAGCAAAAGCGGCTTCCCGCCGTGATCGTGCCGCTGTCGCACTACGACCCGAAAAAGACCCGTCCGCAAAGCTGAAGGGGGGGCCGCCCGATGAAAGCGATGATCGACAAGATCGGTGGCGAACCAAAGGTTCACGAACTGGTCGACCATTTCTACGACCTGATCGAGAGCCTGCCGCAGGGGCAGTCAATCATGACCATGCACCTCAAGGGGCATGGGCTTTCCCATGTCCGCCCCGCGCAGTTTGAATTCCTTTGCGGCTTCTTTGGCGGACGGCGCTATTATGGCGAACGCCACGGCCATATGAATTTGCGTGAAATCCACGCGCATGTGGAAATCCGCCGCCAAGACGCAGAAGACTGGCTGCAGATCATGGATATGGCAATGGCCGACACCGGCGTCGCCGAACCGATGAAATCCGAAATCGCCTCTACCTTCCGCCGCGCCGCGCTGATGCTGGTAAATGTGCCCGATCAGGACTGATCCGGTCAGGGCAGGCTGAACAAAGTCCCGACTGCGCCACGCGTTCGCGCCCTTGAACTGCCAAGCGATCCTGTGTTTAGCTTTGCGGCGCCGATGATGGCGCTAACGGGAGGCCTGCATGGCAAGATATCACTGGTTGCGCACGTTGGGCGGGGCCGCGATTTCCGTGATGTTCGCACTTGGCGCATCTGCCCAGTCCCGGCCGGCGCCCGAACAGGTGCTGTCAGTCTGGTATGAACTGGTGCTGGACCTGGTGCGCCATACGCCCACCTATACGCCGCCTGTCGCCAGCCGGACGCTCGCCTATGTCGGGGTCACCGCCTATGAGGCGACAGCGTCAGGGAATGACGGGCTGATCAGTCTGGCCGGTCAACTGAACGGTCTGACGGATCTTCCGGCGCGCGAAACCGGGCAAGCCTATGACGAAGCAACAGTTTTGCAGGCTGCCCTTGCTGGCGTGGTCACGCATGAATTTTCCAACACCGGACCCACCGGGCAACGCGCGCTGGCGGCCGTCCGCGACAAGCTGGGTGCCGCCGTGGCCGAAGGCCTGCCTGCCGATCTGCGCGACCGCAGCCTGGACCACGGTCAGGCGATTGCCGCGCATATTCTGGCCTGGGCGGCAACCGACAAGGGCGCCGTCGTCGAAAACATGGGGTTCCCGCAGGACTATCCGGTGGCGGAAACCCCGGCGAACTGGGTGCCCACGAGCAAAATATCCCTTCAACAGCATCCATTGCTTCCCGACTGGGGCCAGAACCGCCCGTTTGCCATGCCCGATGGCGCAACCTGCGATCTGCCGCCCCCACCGGATTATTCCGAAGACAAGGGCTCAGAGTTCTACAGGCAGGCGCTCGAAGTTTACGAGGTTGGCAAATCCCTGACACCCGAACAGAAAGCAATCGCGCTGTTTTGGGCGGATGACGCGATGTTGTCGCGCACGCCACCGGGGCACTGGATCTCGATCGCGTTGCAGGTGCTTGACGCGGAAAAAGCCGACATGCCGCGCCGGACCGAGGCTTTGGCAAAGCTGGGCATCGCGGTGGCCGACGCGTTCATCGGCTGCTGGAATGCCAAATATCAATACGACCTGCTGCGCCCCGTCACCTATATCCGCCGGGTTATCGACCCGAACTGGGAAACCCTGCTGACCACGCCGCCTTTCCCGGAATATCCCAGCGGCCATTCCACCCAGTCGGGGGCGGCCGCCACCGTGATGACCGCGCTGTTTGGCGAAGGCCACGCGTTCGACGACAATACCCCTTCAACCGATGGGCTGCCCCCGCGCAGCTTCGCCAGTTTCTGGACCGCAGCGGACGAGGCGGGGATTTCCCGGCTTTACGGCGGCATCCACTACCGCGCCGCCATCGACCGCGGGCTGGATCAGGGTCGCTGTATCGGCGCCTATGCCACCGCCCTTAAAACCCGGAGGAACTGATGCGCCATTCCGTTCAGGGCGCAGCCCTTCTGCTGCTTGCCGGCCTTTCGGTTGCCGCTGCCGAAGACGGCCCACCCATCCCGAAATTTGCCGAAGATACCGCCAGCGCCGGTGTTGTCGGCACTTACAAGGGTGAATGGCAGTATATGGTCGGCGGCGGCGCAGCTAGCTTTGACTGCAATGGGGACAGATACGCCGACCTGCTGCTGGCGGGCGGCGAAAGCCCGGCCCGATTCTTTCGCAACACCAGCATGGCGGGCGGCAGCCTGACCTTTGCTGAACAGGTCAGCGGGCTAGAGGTTGACAGTGTCACCGGTGCCTATCCGCTGGATGTGGACAGTGACGGCATCATGGATCTGGTCTTGCTGCGGGTCGGGGCGAACATCATCATGCGCGGCTTGGGCGAATGCCGCTTTGACCCCGCCAACGATCTTTGGGGATTCGAGGGCGGCGATGGCTGGTCCACCGCGCTGGCAGCAACCTGGGAAAAGGGCGCAGGCTGGCCCACAATCGCCGTCGGCAATTACATCGACCGGGCCGAGGAATTTTCACCCTGGGGGTCCTGCACCGACAATTGGCTGCATCGCCCGGCGGGTGACAAGGGTTTTGCCCCGCCGCTGGCACTGAAACCGTCCTACTGTGCGCTGTCGATGCTGTTCACCGATTGGAACCGTTCCGGCATGCCGTCGCTGCGCGTCTCGAACGACCGGGAATATTACGAAGGCGGGCAGGAACAGATGTGGCAGATCCTGCCCGGTCAGGCGCCAGCGCTGCTGACCGAAAAGGATGGCTGGAAGAAGCTGAAGATCTGGGGAATGGGCATCGCCAGCGCCGATCTCGATGCCGATGGCTACCCAGACTATTACCTGACCAGCATGGCCGACAACAAACTGCAAGTGCTGGCAGACCCCAAAAGCGGTAAGCCTGTCTACAAGGACGTGGCATTTGCCAAGGGGGTGACGGCGCACCGCCCCTATACTGGCGACGATCTGAAGCCCAGCACCGGCTGGCACGCGCAGTTCGACGATGTGAACAACGACGGGCTTCTTGATCTGTTCGTGGCCAAGGGCAACGTCAGTGCCATGCCGGATTTTGCCATGAAAGACCCCAACAACCTTCTGCTGCAAAACCCGGATGGAACCTTTATCGAGGCGGGCGACAAGGCTGGCGTCGCCAGCACCGACAGCGCGCGCGGGGCGGCTCTGGCAGATTTCAACATGGACGGGCTGCTGGATCTGGTGGTGGTCAACCGCAACGCGCCCGTGCAAATCTGGCGCAATGTCAGCGATGCGCCCGGCAACTGGCTTGGGCTGGCGTTGCATCAGCCGGGGGCCAACCCCGATGCGACCGGCGCATGGATAGAAGTGAAGGCCGGCGACCGGGTGACACGCCGCGAGGTGACGGTGGGCGGCGGTCATGCCGGCGGTCAGGCGGGCTGGTGGCACTTCGGCCTTGCCGCATCACCGGAAGCCGAAGTGCGGGTGATCTGGCCCGATGGCACGGCGGGCGACTGGCAAACGCTTGCCGCCAATGGTTTTTATGACCTCGCACCGGGTCAGGCCGCCACCGTCTGGACTGCCCCCTGAAGAAGGATTTCGCAATGCGCCTGTTTCACTCCCCGACCACACCCTTTGGCCGCAAAGTCATGGTTTTGCTTATGGAAACCGGCCAGCTTGGGGATGTAGGGGTTGTGCAGGTATCCGGCACGCCCACCGCGCCGGGCAACTTGCCTCTGGCGCACAACCCGCTGGGCAAGATCCCGGCGCTGGAACTCGCGGATGGTCAGTCGATCTATGACAGCCGGGTCATCTGCCGTTATCTGGATGCGCGTGCGGGTGGGCAGCTTTATCCCGCCGCGCCGCAGCTCTGGCAGACGCTGACCCTCGAAGCGACGGCGGATGGCATCCTCGATGCCGCGATCCTCATGGTTTATGAAAGCCGCATCCGCCCGGAAGACAAACGCTTTGACGACTGGGTAGAGGCGCAATGGGCCAAGATCACCCGTGCGCTTGACGCGCTGGAATTGGGCTGGGGCGACCATCTTTCCGGGCCTCTCGACATGGGGCAGGTGGCGCTTGGCTGCGCCCTGTCCTATCTGGATTTCCGGCTGGCCGATCGCGGTTGGCGCACCGGCCACCCTACGCTGGCCGCCTGGGAACGGGATTTCGCGACCCGGCCCAGCATGTTGGCAACGGTGCCAAAGGCATAGGGCGGCAGCCCTTCCTGCGCCCGATGTGACACAGTGTCCCACTTGCAACCGATTGTCTGCTGGACGGCCCCGAAATTGGCGGCTAATAACCGCCCGGAAGGCTGCGGGAAACCGTGGCCGCATGTCGTATGGCCGGGCAATCGGCCGAGGAAGGGAGAATAAGACGTGTCTCACGCTGAAGACCACGCAGGCACCCGGAGGGATTTCCTCTATTATGCCACTGCCGGAACGGGTGCCATTGTTGCGGGCGCCTCTGTCTGGACGCTTGTCGATCAGATGAATGCCTCGGCGGACGTCCGCGCGCTGGCCTCGATCATGGTCGATGTAAGCGGTGTTCAGCCGGGCACGCAGCTGACCGTCAAATGGCGCGGCAAGCCGGTGTTCATCCGCCGCCGCACGCCGGAAGAAATTGAAGCCGCCCGGGCCGTGGCCCTGACCGATCTGGTCGATCAGGGTGCTGAAAACAACAACCTGACAGCCGAAGCAGATGCCTCGGATCAGAACCGCGCGTTGGATGAAGCTGGCGAATGGCTGGTGATGATGGGCGTCTGCACCCACCTTGGCTGTGTGCCGCTGGGTGATGGCGCGGGCGAGTTCGGCGGCTGGTTCTGCCCCTGCCACGGGTCGCACTACGACACGGCGGGCCGCATCCGCAAAGGCCCCGCGCCCCGCAACCTGCCGGTTCCGGTCGCGAAATTCGAAAACGAAACCACGATCAAGCTGGGCTAAGGGGACGGACCGATGGCTGGTATTCCGCACGATCATTACGAACCCAAGTCGGGCTTTGAAAAGTGGCTTCACAGCCGCCTGCCCGTCGTCAGCCTTGTCTATGACACGCTGATGATTCCGACGCCGAAGAACCTGAACTGGTGGTGGATCTGGGGCATCGTCCTCGCGTTCTGCCTTGTGCTTCAGATTGTCACCGGCATCGTTCTGGCGATGCATTACACGCCGCATGTCGACAAGGCCTTTGCCAGCGTCGAACATATCATGCGTGACGTGAACGGCGGACACATGCTACGCTACCTGCATGCCAACGGCGCATCGATGTTCTTCTTTGCCGTCTATGTCCATATCTTCCGCGGCCTCTTCTACGGCAGCTACAAGGCCCCGCGCGAAGTGACCTGGATCGTCGGCATGCTGATCTATCTGCTGATGATGGCCGCGGGCTTCATGGGCTATGTTCTTCCCTGGGGTCAGATGTCCTTCTGGGGCGCCACGGTCATCACCGGCCTGTTCGGTGCGATCCCCGGCATCGGCCCGTCAATCCAAGACTGGCTGCTTGGCGGGCCGGCGGTGGACAACGCCACGCTGAACCGCTTTTTCAGCCTGCACTATCTGCTGCCGTTCGTGATCGCGGCACTTGTCATGGTTCACGTCTGGGCCTTCCATACCTCGGGCAACAACAACCCGACAGGTGTTGAAGTCCGCCGCGGCTCCAAGGCCGAGGCTGAAAAGGACACGCTGCCCTTCTGGCCCTATTTCGTGATCAAGGATCTGTTTGCGCTTGTCGTGGTTCTGGTGGTCTTCTTTGCGGTCGTCGGCTTCATGCCGAACTTCCTTGGCCACCCTGACAACTACATCGAGGCGAATGCCCTTGCGACGCCCGCGCACATCGTGCCGGAATGGTACTTCCTGCCCTTCTACGCCATCCTGCGTGCCTTCACGTCGGACGTCTGGCTGGTGCAGATCGTCCAGTTCGTCACCTTCGGCATCGTCGACGCCAAGTTCTTTGGCGTTGTCGCGATGTTCGGCGCGATTGCCATCATGGCGCTGGTGCCGTGGCTCGACACGTCGCTGGTCCGCTCCGGTCAGTACCGCCCGATGTTCAAATGGTGGTATCGCCTGCTGATCATCGACTTCGTGGTGCTGATGTGGGTTGGTGCGCAAACCCCCAGCGAGCTAAGTTCGTGGATCTCGCTGATCGCCACCGCCTACTGGTTCGGCTACTTCCTGGTGGTGCTGCCGCTGCTTGGCGTGATTGAAAAGCCGCTGCCGCAACCGGAGACGATCGAAGAAGACTTCAATGCGCATTACGGCGCCAAATCCAACGCGGCCGAGTGACGGAAAGGATCGATTGAGATGCTGAGGAAAATCGCAATCACCGCCATTTCCGCCCTGACGCTGGCGGCAGGTGCGGCACTGGCAAGCGAAGGCGGCCATGTCGAAGACATCGCCTTTTCGTTCGAAGGCCCGTTCGGCAAGTTTGACGAACACCAGCTGCAGCGCGGCCTTCAGGTTTATACCGAAGTTTGCGCTGCCTGCCACGGGATGAAGTTCGTGCCCATCCGGTCTCTGTCTGACGAAGGCGGCCCGCGTCTGCCCGAAGATCAGGTGCGCGCCTACGCCAAACAGTTCACCGTGGTCGACAAGGACAGCGGCGAAGAACGTCCGGCACTTCCGTCCGACAACTTCCCCGCCAACGACGGTGCCGGTGCCCCGGACCTCAGCCTGATGGCCAAGGCCCGCGCCGGGTTCCATGGCCCCTATGGCCTGGGCATCAACCAGCTGCTCAAGGGCATCGGCGGGCCGGAATACATTCATGCGCTTCTGACCGGATATTCGGGCGAATCGAAGGAAGAAGCCGGGTCGACATTCTACGAGAACCACACATTCTCGACCGGCTGGATCAAGATGCCTGCGCCGCTTGCCGATGGTCAGGTGACCTATGCGGACGGCACCGAAGCGACCGTGGACCAGATGGCCAAGGACGTGTCGGCCTTCCTGATGTGGACGGCGGAACCGCACATGATGGCGCGCAAGCATGCGGGCTTCCTGGGCGTGATGATGCTGGGTCTGCTGGCGACGCTTCTGTACCTGACCAACAAGCGGCTTTGGGCAGGAATCAAGGGCAAGAAGTCGGCCTGATGATCGCGGCCAAGGCGGGAGGCTCTGCCCCCCGACCCCCGGGATATTTACGCCACAACGAATTGGGAAACGCGCCTTTCGGGGCGCGTTTTCAGTTTCCCAGATAGGCCGCAAGCGCCGGGGGCGGGGCGGCGAACAGGCTGCGGGTCGGCACCGGCGGCTCAGCGCGGCCCTCTGCCACCAGTATGGTCAGATCGGCAATGCGCAGGGCGTCGTCCGGGTCGTGGCTGACCATCAGCACGGTGGTGCCGTTTTCACGCGCGATGTCACGCACCAGATCCAGCATTTCCTTTTTCAACGCGGGACCAAGTGCTGCGAATGGTTCGTCCAGCAGTAGCAATGGGCGGGCACGCAGCAGCGCGCGGGCCAGTGCCACGCGGCTTTGCTCGCCGCCGGACAGGGTGCCGGGTTTGCGCGCCTCAAGCCCCGTCAGATCGACGCGCCCGATGGCGGCACTGACGCGGGCCTGATCCGCAGGCCCCAGCCGCAGGTCGGGCCGCAGGCCAAGGCCAAGGTTCTGTGCAACCGTCAGATGCGGAAACAGGTTCTGATCCTGAAACAGGATCGACAGCGGCCTTTGGCCCGGCGGCAGCGGCGCCAGATCCTGCCCCTGCCACAGGATCCGGCCCGTTGTGGGGGCGACAAACCCAGCGATGGCGCTTAGCAGCGTGGATTTGCCCGCGCCCGATGGGCCGACCACGGCGGTCAGGCTGCCGGTTGGCACCGAAAGGTTGGCACAAAGGTGAAAGTCGGTCTGGCGGATGCTCAGATCCTCAAGCGTCAGCATCACGGTGCCCCATCTGGTCGATTGCGCGGAACAGAAAAAATGAAAGACCCATCAGCAGGACCGAGGCGCCGGCGGCGGCATTGCTGCGGTAAGCCCCGGCCAGCGCATAGACCTGCATCGGCAAGGTCGGATATTGCGGATCGGCGAACAGGGCCACCGCCCCCAGATCACCCGCTGCCAGCGCCGCCGAAAGGCCGCCCGCAAAGGCCATGGACCTGCGCAGGCGCGGCAGGATGACCAGACGCAGGGCGGTCAGCCCCTGCAGGCCAAGGCTTTCCGACAGCCGCCCATAATCGGTGCGCAGGGTCGTCAGTTCCGGCATCAGGATGCGCAGGCAAAAGGGCATGGCCATGGTGGCATTGACCAGTGCCGCAATCGGCAGGGCAAAGGCCACCGGATCAAGATGTGGGCGCAGGATCAGGAAAAGCCCGGTGCCAAGCACAAGCGGAGAAGTGGTCAGCGCCAGCATCGCCAACCCGTCAATCACGCGGCCTGCGGCGCGGGGAAGGGCGGTGACCAAAAGGGCGATCGACAGCGACAGGGCCAGCGCAAGGACGGTTGCCGACAGCGCCACCAGAACCGACCGGCCCGCCGCCATCCAAAGGCTGGCCCCCAGCCCGGGAAGAAAGGGCAGGCCTGCCAGAAGAACCGTCAAAAGCGGAAGCGCCAGAAACAGGCCGCATGCGCAAAGCCAGAAAACGTCCAGCCAAAGCGCCAGCCTGCCTGCGTGCGGCGGCGCGTCTGCCCTTCGCCCGGTTCCTGCCCCGAAGGCGGTGGGGTTGAAGGCCATCAGGCTGACCAGCGCCACTGCCAGCGACAGCGCCATCTGCAGCGCGGCCAGGCTTGCGGCATGGCCAAGGTCAAACTCCATCCGGAAGGCCTGATAGATCGCCAGTTCCAGCGTGGTGGCCGCCGGGCCGCCGCCCATCATCAGAATCACGGTAAAGCTGGTCAGGCAGACCAGAAAGATCGCCAGCGCCGCACCCGGCAGCGTCGCGCACAGCATGGGATATTCGATCAGCCGCCACAGGTCGCGCGGGCCAAGGTCCAGCGACGCGGCAAGCCGGAACCGTTCGGGCGGAATCGCCGCCCAGCCGTTCAGGATCATCCGCACCGCCAGCGGCAGGTTCAGGAACAGGTGGGCAATGAGAATGCCTTGCAGGCCGTAGACCCGCAGTTCTGGCAGGCCAAGCGCCGCCAGGGCGGCATTCAGCGCCCCGGCCCGCCCGAAAATCGACAGGATTCCCATCACGGCGACGATCACCGGAAGGATGAAGGGCGCACCCAGCGCCGCGATCATCAGCCCTCTCCCGGCAAAGCGCCGCCGCGCAAGCGCACGCGCCACCGGCACCGCCAGAACCGTGCTCAGGACTGCAGACAGCGACGCCTGCAGCAGGGTGAAGCGCACCGCCGCCCAGTCGGCCGGGGTGACCCGGCCCAGCCCTTCGGACCGGGCCAGAACCGCCGCCAGACTGCCAAGCGCGAGCGCCAGCACCAAGGCCAGCGCCAACCCCCCCGGCAGTCGGGCGGCGACCCTCATTTGGCCAGCGCCGCGCGCCACTCCTCGGTGGCACTTTCGCGCAGCGCGTCGGCCTCGCCGGCGGGCAGCATCAGCGCTTTGGCGGGCTGGATCAGCCCCTCGAATTCGGCCGGAAGACCGTCCGCCGGGGTGACGGCGGGATACATCCAGTTGGTTTCGGGAATGACCCCCTGAAACTCCGGTCCGGTCACGAAGGCCAGGAACTGGTCGGCCAGATCACCCTGCGGCGTCGTGCCAAGTTTGGCGGCAACCTCGACCTGCAGATAATGCCCCTCGCTGAAGGCGGCGGCGGCCTTGGTATCGTCCTTTTCCGCAAAGATGTGGTAGGCGGGCGAGGTTGTGTAGGACAAAACCATGTCGGCCTCTCCCTTGAGGAAAAGGCCGTAAGCCTCGGACCAGCCGGGGGTGACGGTGACGATATTGTCAGCCAGATCCGCCCAGATCTCTGCCGCCTTGTCGCCGTAAGCCGCCTTGACCCACATCAGAAGACCAAGCCCGGGCGAAGAGGACCGCGGATCCTGTATCGCGATCTTCAGATCGGACGTGGCCAGTGCGGTAAAGTCGGTCGGCACCTCCCTGACCTTGGTCTTGTCATAGACAAAGGCGAAATAGCCCCAGTCATAGGGCACGAAGATCGGGTCATTCCATGCCACCGGCAGGCCATAGGTCACGTCCAGCGCCGCATGGGGGGCAAACAGGCCGCTGGCAGCGGCCTTGGCGGTCAGGTTGTTGTCCAGGCCCAGAACCACATCGGCCTTGGTATCTTTCCCTTCCAGCAGAATGCGCGACAACAGGGCACCCGCGTCGCCGGGGGCAACAAACTGCAGGTCGCAGGCACAGGTCGCCTCGAACGCCGCCTCGATTGCGGGCCCCGGCCCCCATTCGGCAACGAAACTGTCGTAAGTATAGACCGTGAGCACGGGCTTGTCCTCGGCTGCCACCATGTTGGCTGCCAGAACACCCGCGATCATCGGAAGAAAGAACTTGGTCGTCATCTCTCGTCTCCAATGGTCAGTCGGGCGGAGATGGGGGAACGGATGATGCCGATCCTACCTTCCCTCCGCCGGTCTTAACCGGTTCAGGTTCAACGGGTCCGCTTTACGCATCTCAGCCCTGATCAGGGCACCCCGAGGTGACGCGCACAATAACGCCGGGGAGGGCGGGCGCAAGACGGAAAAAGGGGCGCTGCCCCTCGCCCCGGACAGGTCCGGGGCTCACGCCGGAGTATTTGTGCCAAGATGAAAGCGGAAAGGCAGGGAAGTCTTGAGCGGCAGGGCGCTGTCCTTTATGCCCGGTTCAACACAGGAGCCGCCCATGAGCCTCAATTCCTTCGGTCACTTGTTCCGCGTCACCACCTGGGGCGAAAGCCACGGGCCTGCGCTGGGGGCGACGGTGGATGGCTGCCCACCCGGGGTCACGCTGACGGAAGGGATGATCCAGCAGTGGCTGGATCGTCGCAAACCGGGACAGAACCGCTTTACCACCCAGCGGCGCGAACCGGATGCGGTCAGGATCCTGTCAGGCGTCTATGAGGCGCGCACAACCGGAACCCCCATTCAGCTGATGATCGAGAATGAAGATCAGCGCTCGAAGGACTATGGCAACATCAGTCAGACCTTCCGGCCCGGTCACGCCGACATCACCTATCACCAGAAGTACGGCCTGCGCGATCCGCGTGGCGGCGGGCGGTCAAGCGCGCGCGAAACCGCAGCGCGGGTGGCGGCGGGCGGCGTCGCACGCGAAGTGCTGAAAGGGCTGGCCCCGGGGATCGAAATTCAGGGCTACATGGTGCAGATGGGACGGCTGAAGGTCGACCCCGACCGGTTTGACAGTGCCGAGGTTGAACGCAACCCCTTCTGGTGCCCCGACGCGGCAATGGCGGCGATCTGGGCCGAACATCTGGATGAGTTGCGCAAGGATGGCAATTCAGTGGGCGCGGTGATCGAGGTGGTGGCGCGTAAGGTGCCCGCCGGGATCGGCGCGCCCATCTATGGCAAGCTTGATGCCGATCTGGCCGCCGCGATGATGTCAATCAATGCGGTGAAGGGGGTCGAGATCGGCGCGGGCATGCTGGCCGCGGAACTGACCGGCGTCGAAAATGCCGACGAGTTGCGGATGGGGCCGGGCGGTCCGGAATTTCTGTCGAACCATGCGGGCGGAATACTGGGCGGGATTTCGACCGGACAAGAGATTGTCTGCCGCTTCGCGGTCAAACCCACCTCGTCGATCCTGACCCCACGCCGGTCGGTGACGATTGGCGGCACGGAAACCGATGTGGTGACCAAAGGCCGCCATGACCCCTGCGTAGGCATCCGCGCGGTGCCGGTTGGCGAAGCGATGATGGCCTGCGTGATTCTGGATCATATCCTGTTGGACCGCGGTCAGACCGGTGGTATCCGGGGCCGGATCGGCGGGTGACGTCGGGCCTTCAGGCGGCCTTGCGGGACGCGCTGGCGCGGGCCTGCGAAGGGGCGGATGCGGCCCATGACCTGGCCCATGCCGACCGGGTCTGGCGGCTGGCCGCGGCGATTGCCGGGGCCGAGGGACTACCTGCCGGTCCGGTGCTGATGGCGGCCTGCTATCTGCATGATCTGGTCAGCCTGCCCAAGGATCACCCCGAACGGCACCTTGCTTCGCGCCACTCAGCAAAGGCGGCGGGGCCGGTCCTGCGCATGCTGGGTTTTTCAGATGAACAATGCGCGGCAACCGCCCATGCGATCGAAGCCCACAGCTTTTCCGCCGGAATAGAGCCTGTTTCCGTCGAAACGAAGATCCTGCGCGACGCCGACCGACTGGAGGCTTTGGGGGCAATTGGTCTGGCGCGGTGCTTTGCGGTGTCGGGTGCGCTGGGGCGGGCGCTGTTCGACGGGGCCGATCCTTTTGCAAAGGCGCGCGCCCTGGATGACCGGGCCTTTGCCATCGATCATTTCGCGGTCAAGCTGCTGAAACTGCCCGAAACCATGCTGACAGACACCGGGCGGCGGATGGCAGTGGCACGGGCCGCAGTTCTGCGCCGCTATCTTGATGATCTGGCGGACGAACTGGGCGTGGACCGGTCGGGCTGGTAGGTCAGCCCAAAAGCCTCGCGCAAGCAACCCACCAACCGGGGTGCGCCTGACCAAGGTCAAGCGCCGCCGCATTGGCCGCCGTTGCGCTGGCAAACAGGCCAAAGCAGGTCGCACCTGATCCCGACATGCGCGCCAGCAGGCAATCTTCCTGCGCGGCAAGCGCCTTCAGAACGGTTCCGATCACCGGGGCAAGGCTGCGGGCCGCAGGCTCAAGGTCATTGCGCTGAAGCGACAGGAAGCCCGCCAGTTCGCCGGCCGAAGCAAAGCGCGGCAGGCTTGCGGGCATGGGCGCCCCCCGCCGTTCGGTCAGCGCCGCAAAGACCGAAGGCGTCGACAGGGGCACACCCGGATTGGCCAGCACCAGCCAGACGGGCGGCAGATCGGCCAGCGGCTCAAGCTGTTCGCCAACCCCGGAGATGCGGCAGCTTTGGCCAAACAGGCAGACCGGCACGTCAGCCCCCAGACTGGCGGCCGCCTGCGGCCCCGGCAGCGGCACCTGCCACAGCCGCGCCAGTGCGCGCATCGTGGCCGCCGCATCCGCCGACCCGCCGCCGATGCCCGATGACACCGGCAGGCGCTTCGTCAGCCGCAAAGCCGCGCCTCGCCCCCCCATCAAACGCGCCGCGCGCAGCACCAGATTGTCGGCGTCAGCGGCCAGCCCTGCCGCACGGGGGCCGTCAATCGTCAGGCTCAGTTTGTCGTCAGGCACGGCGGTGATCAGGTCGCCCACCTCGGCAAAGACCACCAGACTGTCCAGAAGATGATAGCCGTCCGCCCTTTGCCCTGTCACATGCAGCGCAAGGTTGACCTTGGCGGGGGCGAATTCCTCAACCGCCATCGTTGGTGACGGCAAGGGGTTTCGCCCCTTCCTCTTGCAGCACCGCATCCAGCCCCACCTCGATCTTGCGGCGGATGCGCTTGGCTTCTTCCTCGGTCGCTGGCTTGAACGACAAGGCGCGGCGCCACTGGAAATCGGCCTCCAGCTTGCGGCCGACGGCCCAGTAGATATCGCCCAGATGATCGTTCAGCACCGGATCCACCGGCATCAACTGAATCGCGCGTTCAATTTCCTTTTCAGCCTCTGGGTAGCGGCCAAGCCGATAATAGGCCCAGGCAAGACTGTCAGAGATGGCACCGCTGTCCGGGCGCGCTCTGGCGGCCCGTTCGATCATCGACAGGGCCTCGTCCAGATTCTGGTTCTTTTCCAGATAGGAATAACCCAGGTAATTCAGCACATCCGGCTGATCAGGACTCAGCTTCAGCGCCATGCGGAAATCCGCTTCTGCCTTTTCCCACTGCTTTGCACGCTCAAGACAGATGGCGCGGGCGTAATAAAGCGCCCAATAGCCTTTGGCAGGCCCCTTGATCAGCCCGACCGCATGGTCGTAGGCCGTGATCCCTTCGTCGAAGCGGTCATTGCGCCGCAACGTGTCGCCCAGACCGGCCCAGACCTCGATCTGGTCGGGTTCGGATTTGGCCAGTTGCTGCAGGGCTTCGATGGCCGCATCGTTCCGGCCTGCCGCAATCAGCGCGTCAGCGCGGCCCAGCGCGGCAATGATATGTTCGGGGCTTTCCTGCGGCACCAAATCATAGGCCTCAATGGCCAGATCATTCTGTTCTTGCCTGACCAGGATGTTGGCGGCGAGCAGGACCGCCTCGGTCAGGTCGGGCCGAAGGTAGGCAGCGGCGCGAGCATACATCAGCGAATCGATCGGGGCCGAATGATCGGTTTGGTCAACCTCTTCCGACAGGGCGGATCCGATGGCCAGAAACACCTCGGCGATCCCGTCAACCGGCGATGCAACGGCAGTGAAGGGCACCGACTTGCCCGCCTCAAGGTCGGCGCGCAGGCTGGCGATCACCGTGTCCTGTGGGTCCTTGCCAAGGGTTTGGTCCAGAAGCCTGATGGCGTCCGCATTGCGCTCCAACTGGCTCAGGATCTGGGCATGGGCAATGATGCTGCGCCGTGTCGCGCGGATCGGGCCGGACTGCTGGCCGGCAAAGATGGCATCCGCCCCCTCAAAATCCCCAACCAGCGCCAGCGCCAGCGCCTTGTGGTAAAGCGCAAAGGGCGCAAGGCCCCGCTCAGCCGAAACCTTGTCGAAATCCGCCGAAGCATCGGCCATCTGCCCTGCCCCGACCTTCGTCCACGCATGCAACAACCCGTCCACAAGTGGCCCCGCATTGCGGCCCTGATCCAGTGCAGCCTGCGTGGCGGCGAAGTCTCCTGATTTCACCAGGCCCGCCAGAACCGCCAGATCAGCCAACCGGCTTTTGTGTCCTGTGGCCGACATGGCCTGCGCGATAGGTATCGCCTGATCAAAGTTGCCGATGCCGATCCAGGCAATGACGGCGCTTTCCATCAAGCTCGGGTTGGCCGGATCCGATTGGATCGCGCGGGTGAAGTAGTCAGAGGCCGCCTTGTAGTCCGAATTGATGCTGGCCACCCGACCAGCCAGATAAGGCCCCGCCAGCCCATCGGCAAAAGCTGGCAAAGCGCCGCCGCCGCAAAGGGCGCCGCCTAGGCAAAGTGAAGCAAAAGCCAGACGCAGGCGCATTGGGGTCACGGTTATCTCCACACGGCGGTTACGGTGCGACCCTAGACCGGGGCTGATTTCATGGCAATGCGGGCAGGGCGGAATGCGCAAGCCCAGCAAGCGGAAAGCCGCAAATCCCCGTCACGATTCCGCATGGTGGGGCGCATAACGGGCCAGAAACATTTCGACCGCACCCTTGGCAATCCGGTCGCGGTCGACCTGGGTAAAGCTGGTGCGGATCCCAAAGATCATCGCCGGAAAGACATCAGCCTTGCAAAGTTCGGCAAACTGGTCGGCGGCCAGACGCGTGTCTTCGATGACAAGCTCTCCCCGCGCCACCGCTCCGTCAAGATAGGCGCGGATTCGGTCGCGCACCAAGGCCGGGCCACTTTCATAGAATTCACGACCGAGTTCCGGAAAGCGGTCAGCCTCTGCAACGCAAATGCGAAACACGCGCTGGCCGAACTCCGAAAGGAAGAAGTCGATGATCCGTTGCGCCGCCACCGGCAACACGCAATCGGGCGGCGCTGTGATCGAGACAAGCTGCAGCGCTTCGTCAGCCTGACGGCGGCACTCGCGTTTGGCGACCTCGACGAACAGCACCCGCTTGTCGGGGAAATAGCTGTAAAGCGTCGCCTTGGAAACGCCCGCAGCCCGGGCGATATCATCGACCGCGGCGCCCTCAAATCCGTCGCGGCTGAAAATGGCACGTGCGCCTTCCAGAACCTGGTCGAATTTGCGCCCCTTGCGGATCGCGGTTGCGTCACCAGCCATTTGCCCTGCCTTCCATCCCGCGAATGATAGACCGGGGGCTTCGTGCCCCGCAAGCAAAGGAAACCGGGCAAATCCCGCAAGGGAATCAGTCGGCGCGGGCAGGATAATCAGTTGCCGGCCAGAACCGGCACCATGACTGTCGCCCCGCCGGCGCGCGTCGCCTCGGGGGCTGCCGGGAAATCAAGGCGCGGCAAGTCGGCGGTGGTGCTGAAGGCCAGCGCCGGAAACGACGCAAGGCCAAGAAGCGTGGAAAGGACCGTGGTGCGGATGATGGACATTGTAGCCCCCAAATCTGAACTGTTTCGTTTAGTAAGGGCGATCTAAACCGAACGGTTCAGATACTCAAGCGCAATCTGAACCGAACGGTTCACTTTTTTGCGACGTGCGGGCTTGCCCATCACCGCAACCCCCAGTAACTTAGAATCGTTCCAGAATGGAGAAGCCGATGATCCCCGGAATTGCCTCCCGACGCCGCTTTGCCGATCTGACGGAACAGGAAATCCTCGCTTTGGCAATTTCGTCCGAAGAAGACGATGCCCGCATTTATCGCACCTATGCCGAAAGGCTGCGCGCCAGCTATCCCGCCTCGGCTCAGTTGTTCGACGGAATGGCGGCCGAAGAAGACACCCACCGCCGCTGGTTGATCGACCGCCATGTGGCCCGCTTCGGCGAAGTCATTCCGCTGATCCGCCGAGAACATGTCGCCGGGTTCTATGCGCGCAAACCGGTGTGGCTGATCGAAAATCTGGGACTCGACCGCATGCGCGCCGAGGCCGAGGCGATGGAACGCGGCGCTGCCGCTTTCTACCTCCGCGCCGCAGCACAGGCGAGCGATGCCGAAACCCGCAAGCTTCTGGGCGATCTGGCAGCTGCCGAAACCAGGCATGAACAAAAGGCAGGCAATCTGACCGAAACCCACCTGGGTGAAGAAACCAAGGGCGAGGAAGACCGCGCCGCGCATCGGCAGTTCGTCCTGACCTGGGTGCAGCCGGGCTTGGCCGGACTGATGGATGGATCGGTCTCCACACTTGCGCCGATCTTCGCAACCGCCTTCGCCACCCAAGACCCGCGCACGACACTGCTGGTCGGTCTTGCGGCGTCGGTCGGTGCGGGCATTTCAATGGGCTTCACGGAAGCCGCGCATGATGACGGTGTGCTGTCGGGGCGCGGTTCGCCGCTGAAACGCGGGCTCGCTTCCGGGCTGATGACCGCGCTTGGCGGACTTGGCCACGCGCTGCCCTATCTTATCCCGGATTTCTGGACCGCCACCGTCATCGCCATGGTCGTCGTATTCGTCGAACTCTGGGCGATTGCATGGATTCAGAACCGCTACATGGAAACCCCTTTCCTGCGCGCCGCCTTTCAGGTCGTGCTGGGCGGGGCGCTGGTTTTTGCGGCGGGCGTGCTGATCGGCGGCGGCTAAACCGCCCCTCGGACCGATGCCTCCACCGGGGATATTTGCTCCACAACGAAAGACACAAGCTTCGTTGTGGTGTAAATATCATGGGGGTCCGGAGGCAGCGCCCCCGGCCTGCCCCGCCGGGCCTGCCCCAGCCCGCGACCCCAGACCGGAGGATCCATGTATTTCCGCGACAAGATTGCCTACCAGCCGCTGCCCCTGCCCGAACGGGTATCGCTTCCTGACGAACAGGCACTGGCCGCAGCCGAAGCCTTTCGCGACTATATGAGAAAGCGCCATAGCGTGCGGGACTTCCTGCCCACCCCGGTTCCGCAACCGGTGATCGAAGCCTGCGTGGCAGCCGCAAGCAGCGCGCCGTCGGGGGCCAACCATCAGCCCTGGCATTTCGTGGCTATTTCCGACCCGGCAATGAAGGCGAAGATCCGCGCGGCTGCCGAAGAGGAGGAGAAGGAGTTTTACGCCGGTGGTGCGGGCGACGAATGGCTGAAGGCGCTGGAACCGATCGGCACCGGCGTCTCGAAGCCGCATCTGGACATCGCTCCTTGGCTGATCGTGATCTTCGCCCAGCGCTACGGCATGACCCGGGACGGCCATCGCTACAAGAACTACTACGTCCCGGAAAGCGTCGGCATCGCTACCGGCTTTCTGATTGCGGCCCTGCATCATGCGGGCCTGTCGGTGCTGACCCATACGCCCAATCCGATGAAATTCCTGAATGGCCTGTGCGATCGGCCCGACAGCGAAAAGCCCACCATGATCCTCGCGGTGGGCCATGCCGCACCCGATGCCACGGTGCCCGCTGTCGCCAAGCTGAAAAAGCCCTTGTCCGAGGTTCTGTCGCTTCGCAGCGGATGATCGCCCATTGCCCCCGGCGGAACCTTGCGGCAGGGTGCAGACCGATAACGAAAGAGGCTCGCCAATGAAAACCCTATCCGAAAACAAATGCTTCGGCGGCGTGCAAGGCGTCTATTCCCACGCCTCGGATACTTGTGGGGTCGACATGACCTTCGGTCTCTTTCTGCCCAAAGAGGCGGCAGACGAACCAGTTCCGGTGCTGTGGTACCTGTCAGGCCTGACCTGCACCCACGAAAATGCGATGATCAAGGCCGGTGCGCAGGCCTGGGCCGCCGATCATGGCATCGCGCTGGTCTTCCCCGACACTTCGCCGCGCGGCGAAGGGGTGCCCAACGACGACGCCTACGATCTGGGCCAGGGGGCCAGCTTCTATCTGAACGCGACCGAAAAGCCCTGGTCGCGGCATTTCCGCATGTGGGATTATCTGGCCGATGAACTGCCCAACATCGTCACCGCCAATTTCGCCGTCGACGACGGCCGTCAGGCGATCTGTGGCCATTCGATGGGCGGCCACGGTGCGCTGACCCTTGCGATGCGCCTGCAGGGGCGCTTCCGGTCGGTTTCGGCCTTTGCCCCCATCGCCCACCCCACCATGTCAGACTGGGGCCGCAAGCAGTTCACCGCCTATCTGGGCAAGGACGAAGCCGGTTGGGCCGCACATGATTCCACCCTGCTGATGCGGCGGCTGGGGTTTGACGGACCGGTCCTGATTGACCAGGGCTCGAAAGATCAGTTTCTGGATCTTCTGAAACCCGAGGCATTGGCCCATGCCATGATGGAACGCCGCCAGAACGGACAGTTCCGCATGCAGTCGGGTTATGACCATAGTTACTTCTTTGTCTCTACCTTCATGGCCGACCATATCGCCTTCCATGCCGAGGCGCTGTACCGGGATTGACCATACATGAGCCATCATGACCTGATCATCATCGGCAGCGGCCCGGCCGGCCGCGCCGCCGCCATTCAGGCGGGCAAGCTGAAACGCAAGGTGCTGGTGATCGACCGCAAGGACCGGCTTGGCGGCGTGTCCGTCCATACCGGCACGATCCCGTCAAAAACCCTGCGCGAAACCGTCTTGAACCTGTCGGGCTGGCGGGAACGGTCCTTCTATGGACGGTCCTACCGGGTCAAGGACGATATCCATGCCAGCGACCTGAAGGTGCGGCTGCACAAGACCCTCGACTACGAGGTGGACGTGCTCGAACATCAGTTCAACCGAAACCATGTGGCAACGCTGATGGGTCAGGCGCGCTTCATCGATCCCCACACGGTAGACGTGGCGACGCATGCCGGCGAAACCGTCCGGCTCACGGCCGACAAGTTCCTGATCGCCACCGGCACTCGCACCTACCGGCCCGACGACGTGCCCTTCAACGGCAAGACCATCATCGACAGTGACGAATTTCTGGAACTGGCGACGATCCCGCGCAGTCTGGTGGTGGTGGGCGCGGGCGTCATCGGGGTTGAATATGCCACGATGTTCGCGGCGCTTGATGTGCGGGTAACGCTGATCGAACCCCGGCCAACCTTTCTCGATTTCATCGACCGTCAGACCATCAGCGAATTCATGCATCAGGTCCGCGACAACGGACTGGACCTGCGCCTTGGTGCCCCGATCGAGAAGATCGAGGATGCGGGAACCCATGTCGAAGTCAGTCTTGCCAACGGCCGCCATGTGCGCACCGAAATGCTGCTTTATGCCGCCGGCCGCATGGGCGCCACCACGCAGCTGAACCTGCCTGCCGTCGGCCTTGTGACCGACAAGCGCGACCGGCTGGAGGTGGACCACAAGACCTATCAGACTAAGGTGCCGCACATCTACGCGGCCGGTGACGTGATCGGCCATCCCTCGCTGGCCTCCACATCTCTGCAACAGGGCCGCGTCGCCGCCTGCCACGCGCTCGAAACGCCGACCCTGCCGGAAAGCCCCTGGTATCCTTACGGGATCTATTCGGTGCCCGAAATCTCCACCTGCGGCATGTCCGAGGAGGAGGCCAACGAACGCGGCATCCCCTACGAAGTCGGCATCGCCCGCTTCCGCGAAACCTCGCGCGGGCATATCATGGGGCTGGAACATGGCATGCTGAAGATGCTGGTCAGCCTAAAGACCCGCCGCCTTCTTGGCGTACAGATCGTCGGCGAAGGCGCGACCGAACTGATCCACATCGCGCAGGCGGTGCTGAACCTGAAAGGCACCGTGGACTATTTCGTAGAGAATACCTTCAACTATCCGACGCTCGCCGAGGCCTACAAGATCGCCGGGCTGGATGCGTTCAACCGCATGCCGATCCCCGAAGAGTATAAGGTAAAGCGACCGGGGGCGGGCAAGAAGTGACCCTTTTCATCGACGCAGACGCCTGCCCGGTCAAGGACGAAGCCCTGCGCGTGGCCGAACGGCTGTCGGTCGCCGTCAAGCTGGTCTGCAATGGCGGTATCCGCCCGCCTGCCCATCCTCTGGTCGAAACCGTCTATGTCACCGAAGGGCCCGACGAGGCTGACAAATGGATCGCCGAACGCGCAGGCCCCGGTGACGTGGTGGTGACGGGCGACATCCCCTTGGCCGCCAAATGCGTGGCCGCCGGCGCCCGGGTTCTGAAGCACAACGGCGAACCACTGACTCAGGCCAACATCGGCAATGTGCTGGCCACCCGCGATCTGATGGCCGACCTGCGCGCCGCCGATCCGTTCCGTCAGGGTGGCGGCAAGGGCTTTACCAAGGCCGACCGCTCGCGCTTCCTCGACGCGCTCGACCGCACCCTGCGCGCGGCGGCGCGGGAAACATGACCCCGGCCCGCGCAGCATTTCTGGGCATCCTCTGCATGATCGGCGGGGTTTTCTTTGGCATGGTGCTTGATGTGTCAATCAAGTTCCTGTCCTCTGGCTATGCGCTGCATCAGATCATCCTAATCCGCACCCTTGTCGCCATTGCCGTCGTGATAGGCGTTACCCTGCGCCAGGACGGCGATTTTCGTCAGTTCCGCACCCGCATGATAGGTGCTCATCTCTCGCGCACCCTTATCGTGCTTGTCTCGAATGTCGCCTTCTTCACCGGCCTTGCCGCACTGCCGCTGGCAGATGCTCTCGCCATCGCCTTCGTGGCCCCGCTGTTCATCACCGCCGCCTCGGCGCTGTTCCTGAAGGAACCGGTTGGCCCCCACCGCTGGGGCGCGGTCATCGCCGGCATGGCTGGCGTGGTGATCATGCTGCGCCCCGGATCGGGGGTGATCCAGCCTGCGGCGATCCTCATCCTCATCGCTTCGCTTTGCTATGCCGCAAGCCAACTGATGAGCCGCCAGATGCGCGCCACCGAAAGCACGGTGACGCTGAATATCTACTTGCATCTGGCCTTCCTGATCACCAGCCTCGGCATGGGGCTTGTCGCCGGGGATGGGCACCTCATGGGCGATCCGCAGGGCGTACTCGCCTTTCTTTTCCGCCCCTGGGTTTGGCCCCCCGCCGCCGATTGGCCGATCCTGATACTTGTCGGCGTTGCCGTCGCCGTCGCGGGCCTTCTGATCAGTCAAGCCTACCGTCTGGCCGAGGCTGCCCTGGTCGCCCCCTTCGAATATCTCGGCATGCCGATGGCGATTCTGGCAGGCGCACTGATCTTCGATACCTGGCCCGACCGCACTGCCTGGGTCGGCATCACCCTGATCTGCGGCGCGGGTCTTTACACGCTCTGGCGCGAAATGCGTCACAGTAAGGTGGTGGACCCAGCCGTGCCGGTCGGTGACATATGATTCAGGTGCCTACCCACCTGCGCGGCATCCTCTTGGCCCTCGGGGCCGCGCTTATCCTGTCGGTCAATGACGTGGCGATCAAGTCGCTGTCGGGCACCTATGCGCTGCATCAGGTGATCCTGACCCGCGCCTTTGTCGGCATGGCGGTTGTGCTGATCGTCATCGCCCTGTCCGGCACCGGCTTTCGCCAGTTGCTGACCTGCCGCCCCGGCGGGCACCTTTTGCGCGTCTCGATCGTGATGGTGTCGAACGTCACCTATTTCCTCGGCCTTGCGGCATTGCCCCTGGCCGATGCGGTCGCCACCGCCTTCATCGCTCCCATCTTCGTCACCCTGCTGTCCAGCGTTGTGCTGGGCGAAAAGGTCGGCCCGCGTCGCTGGTCCGCGGTCGCCGCCGGCATGCTGGGGGTGGTTGTGATGCTGCGCCCCGGCGCCGGCGTGATCCATGCGGCGGCGCTCCTCGTCCTCACCTCGGCCTTTTGCTATGCTTCCTCGCACATGCTGACCCGTCACATGCGCCGCACAGAAAGCGCGATGACGCTGAATTTCTTCACCACACTGGGCTTCATCATCGTCAGTTCAACAATGGGCCTCTGGGTGGGCGATGGTCACCTGTCCGGCTCGGCCGACCCGTCGATCGCCTTCCTCTTTCGCCCATGGGTCTGGCCCCCGGCCCATGACTGGCCCGCCTTTCTGGCCACGGGATTGGCGGTCAGCATCGGCGGCCTGATGATGAGTCAGGCCTACCGCACGACCGAAGCCGCCCTGATCGCCCCCTTCGAATATGCCGGCATGCCGATGGCAATCTTCTGGGGCGTCATGGTCTTTGGCAGTTGGCCCGACTACATCGCCTGGGCAGGCATTGCACTTATCTGCGGGGCCGGTCTTTATACACTCTGGCGCGAAACGGTGCGGAAAAAGGCGGATGACGTTGCAGCCCCAAGCGGTGATCTTTGATATCGGCAATGTTCTGGCCGAATGGAACCCCGAAAGGGTCTATGACCGCGTCATCGGCCCCGCGCGGCGCGCGCAGCTCTTCGCAGAGGTTGATCTTCACGGCATGAACGCGCTGATCGACGAAGGCGCGCTTTTCAAGGAAACAATCTACGGCTGGGCCGAACGCCACCCCGCCTGGGCGCCCGAAATTCGCCTCTGGTATGACTGCTGGATAGAGATGTTTTCGCCGGTCATCCCGCACTCGGTCCATCTTTTGCGGGCGTTGCGCGCTAGGGGCGTGCCGGTCTTTGCCCTGACCAATTTCGGCATCCATTCCTTCGCCTTCGCCGAACCGCTTTACCCGTTCCTGACGGATTTCGACCGGCGATATATTTCAGGCCACATGGGGGTCATCAAACCCGATCCGCGAATCTATGCGATGGTCGAGGATGATTGTGGCCTGCTCCCCGAAAGCCTGCTCTTCACCGATGACCGCGCCGACAATATAGCGGCCGCGTCGGCGCGCGGCTGGCAGACCCATCATTTCACCGGCCCCGAAGGCTTTGCCGCGCGCCTCGTCGCCGAAGGATTGCTCACCGAACAGGAGGCCACCCCATGAGCCTGACCATCATCGGCCCCGAAGCCGAAGCGAAACTCGACTGGCTGGCGCTGGCCGATGCGCTGGCCGCAGGCCATGCCCTGCCGCGTGCCGAGGTGGGCGATACGCTTCTGCGCCGGGGTGGCGACACGCTGCTGACCCGTTCTGCCTGGATCGACGGCATGGGGGTGGCGGTCAAGGCCGCGACCATCTACCCGGGCAACCCCAAGCACGGCATTGCCGCCGTCAACGGCGCCGTGAACCTGTTCGCCGACCGCGATGGCACGCTGGAGGCGCTGGTTGATTTCACCCTGGTCACAAAATGGAAAACCGCCGGCGACAGCCTTCTCGCTGCCCGCCGCCTCGCCCGCCCCGATGCCGAAAACTTCCTCATCGTCGGTGCCGGTGCCGTCGCCCGTTCGATGGTCGCAGCCTATGCCGCCGCCTTCCCCCGCGCCCGCTTCCATGTCTGGGCCCGCAACCCCGACGCCGCGCGCGCGTTCGCCGATGCCACCGGCGCCACGCCCGAACCGGATCTGGCAACCGCCACCCGCCGCGCCCATGTCATTGCCACTACCACGATGACCGACACCCCCCTGATCCATGGCGACTGGCTGCAACCCGGCACCCATCTCGACCTGATCGGCGCCTACCGTCCCGACATGCGCGAAGCCGACAGCACCTGCTTCACCCGTGCCCGGGTCTTCGTCGATGCCCGCGCAACCACGCTTCACCATATCGGCGAACTGATGGCACCGCTGGCCGAAGGCGTCATCACAGAACAGGACGTGATCGCCGATTTCTACGACCTGCCCACAGGCCGTTTCACCCGCCACAGCCCGGAAGAGATCACCCTTTGCAAGAACGGCGGCGGCGCCCATCTTGATCTGATGACCGCCCGCTACATCCTTCAGGCCGCAAAAGCCTGATCCCTTCGTTGTGGTTCAAATATCCCACGGGGGTCTGGGGGTGTGAAACCCCCAGCTACTCCGCAGGCACAGCACTTATAGGCCGTTCCCGTATTGGCAGATGGATCAGCGCCGAAAAGGCCCCGATTCCCACCCCGATCCACCAGACAGCAGTATAACTGCCATAGGCGTCAAACATCCGTCCGCCCAGCCAAGCGCCCAGAAACGACCCCAACTGGTGCGAAAAGAACACCAGCCCGTAAAGCGTTCCCATATAGCGCAACCCATAGATATGCGCGACCAGACCCGAGGTCAGCGGCACCGTGGCCAGCCACAAAGCCCCCATCAGCAACGAAAAGACCACCACCGTCAGCGGCGTCATCGGCATCAGGATGAAGGCCGCCGCAACGATCGTGCGCCCGGTATAAACGGCCGACAGCAGGTATTTCTTTGGATAATGCTTGCCCAGCCAGCCCGCCGCGATCGAACCTGCGATATTGGCCAGTCCGATCAGCGAAATAGCCGCCGCCCCCAGCCGCGATGTTGTGGTGATGCCGATCCCGGCCAGCACCCCATGCGGATCAATCGCGCCGCACATCTGCGCCACGAAGGCCGGGAAATGCGCGGTGATGAAGGACAGCTGGTAACCGCAGGAAAAGAACCCAAGGAAAATGAACGTATAGGACGGATCGCGAAAGGCCCGCAGCAGAACGGTGCCGATGCTTTCTTCCAGCTCAGCCCGGCTGGCGCGCTCGGGCGCCCGCATCATCGGCAGCACCATCAGCACGCAAAGAATGACCGCGGCAAAGATCATGAAGACCGTCTGCCAAGGATAATGATCCAGCAAGGCCGCGGCGATGGGCGCACCGACAACCTGCCCCGCCGATCCCGCCGCCGTGGTGATCCCCAGCGCGAGCGAGCGGTTTTCGGCACTCGCCGCGCGGCCCACCACCGCCAGGATCACGCCAAATCCGGTACCCGCAAGGCCGAACCCCACGAAAACTTCCCAGAACTGCATCGCCACCGGCGTCGTTGCGTAAGACGACAGCACCAGCCCCGCCGCATAAGACAGGGCCCCGGCGATGATCGCCTTCCTGTCCCCGAACCTTTCTGCCAGCGCCCCGAAGATCGGCTGGCCAATGCCCCAGGCCAGATTCTGGATGGCGATGGCCATCGAAAACTCGGCCCGCGGCCAGCCGAATTCGGTGGCGATCGGAATCTGAAAGACCCCAAAGCTGGCGCGGATCGAAAACCCCAGCATGATGACGATACAACCGGCAATCAGGACCGGGGTGAAAAGCGGCGTGCGTGCGGGCATGAGGATCTCCTGTTGGAAGCGGCTTAACCGAGCCTTTAGGCGCCTTCAAACCAGGAATTGTGATCGGAACAATTCGCCCCTGTGATCAAAGGCGTGACAGCGCCCCATGGCACAGGCTATCCCCGGCACATGAGCGACACGCGCGAAACCCTGACCGTTATCTATGACCGCCTTGCGGCCGAAGGGGCAATCCGCCCCGACCCGGCCCAGCACGCGGTTCTGCCGGAACTGGAGCGGATCCGAACCGCGCTTGAACAGGCGTCGGTCAAGAAGAAGGGCTTTCTTGGCGGCCTGTTCGGCAAGCCGCCTGAAGCACCCAAAGGCCTTTACCTGTGGGGCGGCGTCGGGCGCGGCAAGTCGATGCTGATGGATCTTTTCCACCAGAACACCGCGATAGAGGCAAAGAAAAGGGTGCATTTTCACGCTTTCATGCAAGACGTGCAGGCCGCCCTTCACGCCGCGCGCAAGACCGGTGTCGATGATGCGATCCGCCCGGTCGCGGTCGAAATCGCCGCCGACATCCGGCTTTTATGCTTTGATGAAATGCAGATCACCGACATTGCCGATGCGATGATCGTCGGGCGGCTGTTCCAGATGCTGTTCGAACGGGGGGTCTGCATTGTCACCACCTCGAACCGGGCGCCAGAGGAACTTTACAAGGACGGGCTGAACCGGCCCTTGTTCCTGCCCTTCATCGACCTGCTGAAAGACCGGCTGGAGGTGCGCAGCTTGGACAGCGACACCGACTATCGCCAGCACCGTCTGGCGGGCGCGCAGGTCTACTTCAGCCCGGCGGGACAGGCGGCGAAGCAGGCTATCCAGCTGATCTGGAAAGAACTTTCCGGCGGCGACAGCGACGGCCCGCTGGAGCTTTCGGTGAATGGCCGCAAGGTAACCCTGCCCGATCACCGGTCGGGCGTGGCGCGGGCAAGTTTCTGGCATCTGTGCGGCCAGCCCCTTGGCCCCGCAGATTACCTTGCCATTGCGCACGCGGTCAGAGTGTTGATTCTGGAGGATATTCCGCATCTTTCTTCCTCGAACTACAACGAGGCCAAGCGCTTCGTGACGCTGATCGACGCGCTTTACGAGGCCAAGGTCAGGCTGATCTGTTCAGCGGCCGACGCGCCGGAACGGCTTTATGTCGAAGGGGCCGGATCGTTCGAATTCGAGCGCACCGCCAGTCGCCTGCGCGAAATGCAGGGGGCGGATTGGGGCATGTGACCGCCTTTTCCAACGTATGGATCACGTATGGCAAACGTATGGATTTGGTGCTGACGCGGGTTCTGGCGTGGGGCGTGGGGTTCGGGCTTGGAGGGGGTGGCAATGCGAGAGGGTGTGGATGGGTTGGCCATGTCGATTCCGCGTTGAAGGAGGCGCGGAACGGTCAGTTGCGTCAATGCCTAGGCCGGATTGAGCCCAGAGCTGTCATTAGTGCAACGGCAATGGACATCCGCAAAGGGTCGCGATCTCACTCTAGTCTGGAATAAGTTGAAGAAGCGTGGTCACTTGGTGTCAAGCCGTTAAGAAACGTGATCATTCATGTGATCGTTGCTGCCGCAATGCTAGAAGAAATTCCTTACTTAAATACAGTCTCACTGAGGGCGCACAATGCTATTCAAATACCTCACTTATTCCCGAGCGATAGAAATTCTCAGGTCTCAGAAGATTCGACTTACACAGCCAAGTGATTTCAACGATCCATTCGAATTGCACCCAGAGTTTCAACTTATGTCGAAGGAAGATATCTCGGAGCTACCACCTGATCTTGATGAGCAAGGAAAGCCTATTCCGGGTATGCACCAACTCACTCCCGAGGCAATAAATCGAATGTTAACGGCCGTACTTCCACATCTTGCGCAAATGGCACCCATTCATCAACAGCATCCTGGGGCAACCTTTTCGGTCGATAACAATGCTGTCGGCCGAAATTACTACGACACCAATTTTGGTATTTTGTCACTTACGGAAACGCCCGACAATTTGCTTATGTGGTCGCACTATGGTGATAGTCACAAAGGTGTTGTGTTCGGATTTGACGAGTTGCATCCGTTCTTTCAAGGTGACGAAATCGTCGCCGGCCTCTCTCGCCTCAGCAAGGTTGAATACAATCAGAAACGGCCGGTACTTTCTCCAAGCACCCAAAATAACCCCAAAGTGTTCTTGAGAAAGAGCACTGAGTGGACCTATGAAAGAGAGTGGCGACTGGTTCGCCCTCTAGGTGAGGCAGCGGCCACGCTACCTCGTGAAAACCTCACTCCTCTCTGCCTCTTTGAAATCCCACACGACACCATTAGAGTTATAATTACGGGTTCACGAATGATGCCGAGCGAGCATCAAGAGCTTTGCAACTACTGTGCTTCGGTCCCAACGCTCGCGGGTACGCGAGTACATCACATGTTGTTGAGCAAGGAGCGCTATGAACTTGAGGCGCATCCAGCGCTGACAGAACAAGAAGAGGCAGAACGCCGACAAGGGAGAATCATGTCTGCAAAACCATTTGTAGTTTAG
This sequence comes from Paracoccaceae bacterium, assembly GCA_947476475.1. GTDB lineage: Bacteria > Pseudomonadota > Alphaproteobacteria > Rhodobacterales > Rhodobacteraceae > TMP-24. The sequence continues at coordinate 74,883 of CANJQT010000004.1, forward strand.
TGCAGCTAGTTGAGGCGAAGGAGCACCAACTACAAGCGCTTCGGATCGTGCAAACGCTAAATAAAGCTGGGTCCGTCTACAATGGGTCGAAGACGAGCTTTAGCACTTCGGAATTGGACGGCAACGTCGTCCGCATTATTGCCCTTCCAACCCGCGCGCAGCACCTCATATTCGACTGCGCCTTGCTCGCTTCCGGGAATGGGATCGACCTCTGGTGCCAGGCCGGACCGGACGCGGCGCACGGGCCGGGACGAGGGTGGGGGCTGCCTGCCCCCACACCCCCGGGGATATTTCAGCCACGCCGAAGGGGGAGAGTGTGAAGATATGGTTAATGGAAATTGGCAAGCATTTGAAATTGATATGAATTGTGTTTTGTCCACATGTGGACAAAGGGTTTTTGAAGGCTGAGCAGGATATGAAAAAGCCTGCCGCAGGCGGTGCGGCAGGCTTTTGGCTGTGCGGGGACAGACCCGGTTACATGTTCGGATAATTCGGCCCGTCGCCGCCCTGCGGGGTGGTCCAGTTGATGTTCTGGCTGGGATCCTTGATGTCGCAGGTCTTGCAGTGGACGCAGTTCTGGAAGTTGATCTGGAAGCGCGGGCCATTCTCGCCCTCCAGCACCTCATAGACACCTGCCGGGCAATAGCGCTGGGCGGGTTCGTCATATTCGGGCAGATTGACCGAAATCGGGATCGACGGATCCTTCAGCCGCAGGTGGCAGGGCTGGCTTTCGGCGTGGTTGGTGGCGGCGAAGGCCACGTTGGTCAGCCGGTCGAACGACAGTTTGCCATCGGGCTTGGGGTAGTCGATCTTGGGGAAGTCCTTCGCCTTGCCGGTGGCCTTGGCGTCAGACTTGCCGTGGCGCAGCGTGCCGAACAGCGACAGGCCGAACAGGTTGTTCGTCCACATATCGAACCCGCCCAGGGTCAGCGAGGCAAGGAAGCCCCAGCGCGACCACATCGGTTTGATGTTGCGGACCTTCTTCAGGTCTTTCGCAATCGGGCCGCTGCGCAATTCTGTCTCATATGCGGTCAGCTCGTCGCGCGACCGGCCTTCCTTGATCGCGGCATGCGCGGCTTCGGCAGCGGCCTTGCCCGACAGCATCGCGTTATGGTTGCCCTTGATGCGCGGCACGTTCACAAGGCCAGCCGAACAGCCCAGAAGCGCGCCACCGGGGAACACCACCTTGGGGATCGACTGCCAGCCACCTTCGGAAATTGCCCGGGCGCCGTAAGCCACGCGCTTGCCGCCCTTCAGAAGGTCGGCGATTACCGGATGGTGCTTGAAGCGCTGGAATTCCATGTAGGGATAAAGGTGCGGGTTCTGGTAGTTCAGGTGAACCACGAAGCCCACATAGACCTGGTTGTTTTCCAGATGATAGATGAACGACCCGCCGCCCGCATTCTTGCCCAGCGGCCAGCCTGCGGTATGGGTGACGGTGCCAAGTTTGTGCTTGGCGGGGTCAATTTCCCAGATCTCTTTCATGCCAAGGCCGAATTTCTGCGGGCAGTGACCTTTCGACAGATCGTATTTCGCCATCACTTCCTTGGACAGCGAACCGCGCACGCCTTCCGAGAGGAAGACATATTTGCCATGCAGTTCCATTCCCGGCTCGTAGCTGTCGCCAAGGCTGCCATCGGGGTTCTTGCCGAATTCACCAGCGACGACGCCTTTGACTTCGCCTTTTTCGCCGTAGACCAGTTCCGAACAGGACATGCCGGGAAAAATCTCGACCCCAAGCCCTTCGGCGACGGTGGCCATCCAGCGGCAGACATTCGCCATCGAGACGATGTATTTGCCGTGGTTGTTCATCAGGGGCGGCATTGGCCAGTTGGGGATGCGCATTTTGCCGGCTTCGCCGAGGATGTAGAAATTGTCGTGCGTCACTTCGGTCTTGATCGGCGCGCCCATGCTGCGCCAGTCGGGCAGAAGCGCCTCAAGACCTGCCGTATCCAGCACTGCGCCCGACAGGATATGCGCGCCCACTTCCGAGCCCTTTTCCAGCACGACCACGCCCAGATCGGGGTCCAGCTGTTTCAGGCGGATCGCCGCAGACAGGCCGGCCGGGCCTGCGCCAACGATCACCACATCATATTCCATCGCTTCGCGCGCACTTCCGGTCATTTTCCGCTCTCCGGCTCGATAGGGGCAGGCTTTTGCCAATCCAGCCCCCTCTAACTTAGACGGGTTCAGCTGGCAATCATCTGGCGGGTAATTTTGTTGCGGCGCGGCCACGATTTTGGGTGCATTTAATGCCGGTCAAAGCTTCGCCGCCCGGAACGGTGGCAACTCTTGACTTTCATGCCCCAACCCGGGTCTACAGCTTTGACAAACAAACGATCCTGACCGACGGCGGATTATGGAAAAGATACCGATGACGCGGGCCGGACACGGCGCGCTGGAAGACGAGCTGAAACAGTTGAAGTCGGTGGAGCGCCCTGCGGTGATCCGCGCGATTGCAGAAGCCCGCGAGCATGGCGACCTGTCGGAAAACGCCGAATATCACGCGGCGCGAGAAAAGCAGAGCTTTGTCGAGGGCCGGGTCAAGGAACTGGAAAGCCTGCTGTCGCGCGCCGAGGTGATTGACCCCACGAAACTGTCAGGAACCGTCAAGTTCGGGGCCACGGTCGCGGTGGTCGATGCCGACACGGACGAGGAAAAGACCTATCAGATCGTGGGCGAGGCCGAAGCGGACATTGAGCGCGGCCTGCTGAACATCCGTTCGCCGCTGGCGCGGGCGCTGATCGGCAAGGATGTCGGCGATACCGCCGAAGTGCGCACGCCGGGCGGCGAGAAAAGCTATGAGATCCTGAGCATCCGTTACGTCTGAAGCGGAAGGGAAGCTGGCAATGCCTGATCCGATGCAGGAGGGGAAGGCGCCCATGGGCGTCGATCTGGGACGTTTTCCGCGACCCGCGCCAGAGCCGCGCCTTCAGGTGGCCGATATGGTGGCAGTTGCCGTCAGTCTGTTGTGGCTGGCATTGGTCGGTGGTTTCTTCCTGTTTTCGGGTGCAACAGGCGGGCCGGGAGGCGCCTTGGGCTCGGTGATGGTGCTGGTGGCGATCTTCCTGCCGCTGGCGCTGATCTGGGTGGCTGCAGTCACCGCGCGCACCATGCGGGCGATCAGGACGGAAGCGCAGAACCTGCAGTTGACCATCGAAAGCATGCGTCAGGCGCTGGCCCAGCAGGTGCGCCCGTCAATGGAAAAGCGGCTGGAGGAAATTGCTACTTCGGCCCGGCAGACGGAAAACGCCATCGCCACCTTCACTTCACGCCGGGATGGCGAGGCAACGCAACCGTCGGCAGACCGCAAGGCCGCATTCGCGCAGCCCCGGCCGCCGCAGCCGGGCGAGGATCAGCCGGGTCTGGCGCTGGGCACGCCGGCCGAAGCTTTGGCGCAGCCGGTTTCGGTGGGTGATTTCATCCGCGCGCTGAACTTCCCCGACAGCCAGGAAGACCGCGAAGGCATTCGCGCGCTGCGCGCCGCTCTGGAGGATCGGTCGCTGGCCAAGCTGATCCGGGCGGCACAGGATGTGCTGACGCTACTGGGGCAGGACGGGATATTCATGGATGATCTGCGCGCCGACCGGGCCAAGCCCGACGTGTGGCGGCGGTTTGCTGGGGGAGAACGTGGCAAGACGATTGCGGCGCTGGGCGGGGTGCGCGACCGGTCAAGCCTTGCGCTGACTTCGGGACGAATGCGGCAGGACACGATCTTCCGCGATGCGGCGCACCATTTCCTGCGCCAGTTCGACCGGACGGTGGCGGATTTCGAAAAGAACGCCACCGATCAGGAGATCGCCGATTTTGCTGAAACCCGTACGGCGCGGGCCTTCATGCTGCTGGGCAGGGTGACCGGCACCTTCGACTGACCGCCGCCGGTCAGGTCAGCCAGCCTTCCGCGCGGATCAGATCATCGGGTTGATTGAGGTTGAAGAACGGGTCGGGATCGGCGTCTGTGAAACGGGCGCGTGCCGCCCCTTGCGCTTGCGCCCAATGACCGATGCGGCGTTCACCCACAGCAAGTGCTGCACGCAGCGGCGCGCGCAGGCCAAGGGGCCAAAGCCCGCAGGTGGGATGGGCACGGCCTTGGCTTTCGGCAATGGCGAAGCCGCCCGTCTCTTGGCCCGCCAACAACAGGCGCGGCACCAGATCGCAGGGCAGGAAGGGCGTATCGACCGAAACAGTCGCCAGATGGGTGCCGCCCATCGCGGCCAGCCAGTCAAGCCCGGCAAGAAGCCCGGCCATCGGGCCAAGGCGCGCGTCATCTGCATCCGCAAGCACCGGAAAGCTAAAGGCGGCAAAACGCGCCGGGTCGCCGTTGGCTGACAGGGCAAGTCGTTCAACCTGTGGTTCGAACCGGTCTGCGACATGGGCCAAAAGCGGACGCCCGGCCAGCGGCAACAGCGCCTTGTCGGCACCGCCCATGCGGCGGCCCTCGCCGCCGGCCAGAATCAGACCGAAAATACGCAGCCCCGGTGACGCGGCCGCCGCCGCCGTCATTGCGAAGCGGACTGGGTGGCAAGCAGCGCCTGGTTGTTGTCGGCATCGGTATCGTCGTGAACCACGGTCACAACACCGGGAAGTTCGCCGAATGCAGTCATGATCTTGCCGGGGAAGTAACTGCGGCCGACCGATTCAAAGCCGGGAATGCCCTTCAGCACACTCGAGATGGCATTGCCACAAAGCGCCTTGCCGACTGCGCCGTTTTCTTGAGCCCGGCGGATCGCCAGTTCGGCCACTTCGGGGCTGACCTGCACGGTCTGTTCGTAAACGTCATAGGTCGTGCGGGCGTGGTAATCGATATAGAACTTCTTCATCCGCGGGGTGATGCCGAAGAATACGTCATTGCGTTCCGGCGTGGTCGGATGGTGCCAGGTGCCCGCAGGGTCGAACATGATCCGCTGGCTGCCGTTGATCATCAGGCCCGAATGCGCCCCTTCGCCGCCCAGCTTGCGCACGACGGTGAACAGGGTGATCGAGGGCGGTTCTTCCGAAACGTAACGCGCCTTCTGCACGGCCTCTTCCGGGGCCCAGACAGGTTCGGCGCAGCTGGCCAGAAACGCGGGAAGGACCAGAGCAATCAGCAGACGGCGCATGTTCTAAGCTTTCGAAATCGGGATCAGGCGTTAACAAGCGCCATGAAAATCAGGATGCCGATCGTAATGATCACGCCCCATTTGACGAAGGTAATGAAGCCCGCGAAGGTTGCTTCGTGGGATTTCGTGTTCATCGTGCCGTGCTTGTGGTCTGCCATGTTCCGCTCCGCTGAAGGTGTTTGGGCCGATCTAACCTAATCCTGCGCGCCTGTCACGATCTGCCGCGCAGGATTGCCGGCCTGTTACTTTGCTGCCGCTTTGGTCTTTGCCTTTGTGGTGGCGGCGCCCTTGGTTTTGGCCTTCGGGGCTTCCTTTTCCGAAAGTTCAGACACCAGCCGAAAACCGATGCGGCGGGGTTCTTCGACCTCGGATGCCTTGGGCATGGCAAGGAGCACCACGTTCAATTGCGCGACATGCTGGATCAGCTGCATGCGCGAATCCTCTTCGTCCTTGCCATAGAAAGTGACGATATCGGGGGCAAAATAGCCGATGCCTTCGATGCGCAGCACGCCCGCCGCACCTCCAGCAAAGCCCATGGCAACCTCGTGCTTATTGTCCAGCCGATCCTCGAAATTCTTGATGTAAAGGATCAGCCGTTCGTAGGCCCATTGCGCGGGGCTTTTCTCTTCGACCGTCTCATGCGTGATCGACGCGGGCAGGGGCTGCATCTCGACGGTAGGGGGCAGGCGGTCGCTGCAGGGCGCAACCCGCGCGCGCGGCAACACCGTGCCTTCCACGACCTCGACAGAGCTTTTGATCTCATCGGTCATCGTAAATCTTGCCACAGGTCGCCTCCGTCCGGTTGCCGCGTGCGGGCGATGCGCCCGGCCTTGTGCAGATGATTGAGGTGAGCGACGGCTTCCACAAGTGCCAATCCGTATTCGCCTTCACTGATCGGGCGTTTGAAAAGCGCGCCAAAGCAGTCGGCGGCGGTTCTTGGCTGACCAAGGTGGTCGATCAGCCGGGCCAGCGCGCCCAGATGATTGTCGATCATCTGGGTCAGGCGGAAGGGCAGCCCCGTGAAGGGCAGCTTGTGGCCGGGCAGCACCAGATGATCAGCGCGGGCATGGGGCTGGAAGCTTTCGCAGCTGGCGATCCAGTCGGCAACCGGGTCGGCCCCGGGTTCGGTGGCATAGACGCCAAGGTTGGGCGATATGCCGGGCAAAAGCTGGTCGCCGCCAAGGACAAGATTGTCCGACAGGCTCCAGAACGTCGCCTGTTCCGGGGCATGGCCGTGACCAACCCGAACCAGCCAGTCGCGCCCGCCCATGCGGATACGGTCGCCTTCGGCGATGCGGGTGAATCCCAGTGGAATCGGGGCGACCATGTCCGCGAAATTGAAAGGCCGTTCCTCGGCGCGGCGGGCCAGAAGATCGGGGTCCATCCCCGCCGCCCGCCAGAAGGCCAGGGTTTCTGGGCGCGGCCTGTCCTGCACATCCAGCGTCAACATGCGCGCAAACAGCCAGGCGGTGCGGGTGGTGACCAGTTCCGCCCCTTGTGACTGGAACCAACCCGCCAGGCCGATATGGTCGGGGTGATGGTGGGTGACCACAAGACGGCGCACTGGGCGGCCCTGCAAGGGACCGGCCATGATGCTTTCCCAAAGCGCGCGGGATTTGCGGCTGTCGATGCCGGTATCAAGGATCGTCCAGCCATCGCCATCGCCATCGTCAAGCGCGTAGCAATTCACATGATCCAGCGCCATTGGCAGCGGCAGGCGCAGCCACAAGATGCCGGGCGCCAGTTCCAGCGCTTGCCCCGGTGACGGGGCAACGGGAAAAGGCATGCGGATCTGGTTGGGGGCAAGGCCCATCAACTTGCCAGCTCTTCGGGGGATAGGGCGTAAAGCGCGTCCGCCCCTTCGCGGGCCTCTGCAAGATGCGCCTGATGTTCGGGCAGCATCCGGCGGATATAAACGGCGGCAAGCCGGGCGCGAGCCGATCCCTCGCCAGCCGCAGCGGCGGCGCGCAGATGGTAATGCGCGCCCAGAACCCGGGCAAAGGCGCGGGCATAGGGAACGGCGCCGGCGAACCGGTCCTGCATGCCTTGCTTCAGCAATGCTTCGGTTGCCTCGCGCAGGTTCTGCGCGGCGGACCAGACTGCGCTCCTCAGGTCAGGGAAGGCGGCGCGGGCCTTTTCAGCGCCGTCGGTGATTTCGTCCAGCAGGCCGAAGGCGGCTTCGCCCTGATCCATCATCTTGCGGCCCACAAGGTCCATCGCCTGAATGCCGTTGGTGCCTTCATAGATCGGGGTGATGCGGACATCGCGGAACAACTGGGCAGCACCGGCTTCCTCGATGAAGCCCAGGCCACCGTGGATCTGGATGCCCATGTCGGCCACAGAACAGCCCACGTCGGTGCCAAAGCCCTTGGCGATGGGGGTCAGAAGGGCGGCGCGCGCCTGCCAGCCGGGCGCGTCGGTGGCGCGGGCCATGTCGATTGCGGCCGCGCAGGCAAGCGCGATGGACCGGGCGGCGAAAACCTCGGCCCGCATCCGGGTCAGCATGCGGCGCACATCGGCGTGGTTGATGATCGCGCCCATCTGGTCGCGGTCCTGCGCATAGGCAAGCGCCTTCTGATAGGCGGCCTCGGCCATGCCCACACCCTGAACCCCTACCGCAAGGCGGGCGTTGTTCATCATGGTGAACATGGCGGCCATGCCCTTGTGCGGCTCGCCGATCATCCAGCCCTTTGCCCCTTCATAGGCCATCACACAGGTGGGCGAGCCGTGAATGCCCATCTTGTGTTCAAGGCTGACCACCTTGAGGCTGTTGGGCTGACCGGGCTTGCCTTCTGCATCGGGCAAGTATTTCGGCACCAGAAACAGGCTGATCCCCTTGGTGCCGGCCGCGCCATCCGGCAGGCGGGCCAGAACCGCATGGCTGACATTGGCGAAACAGTCGCTGTCACCCCAGGTGATGAAGATCTTCTGGCCGGTGATCGCATAGGTGCCGTCGCCCAAAGGTTCGGCTTTCGTCCGCAGCGCGCCCACGTCGCTGCCCGCCTGCGGTTCGGTCAGGTTCATCGTGCCCGACCATTCGCCGGACGTGAGCTTGGGCAGGTAAATCGCCTTCAAGTCATCGCTGGCGTGGGCCTCTAGCGCCTCGATCTGTCCCTGGGTCAGCAGGGGGTTGAGTTGAAGCGCCAGGCACGCTCCGGCCATCATGTCCTGTACGGCCATGTTCAGAAGCTGTGGCAGGCCCATACCACCATGGGCCGGGTCGGCGGTCAGGCCGATCCAGCCGCCGGCACCCCACTGGCGCAAGGCATCGGCAAAACCGGGCGAGGTGCGCACCACCCCGTTTTCCAGTCGTGCAGGCGTCAGGTCGCCGGCGCGGTTCAGAGGGGCGATGACTTCATCGCACAGGCGCGCGGCCTCGGTCAGGATGGCGCTGGCCATGTCAGGGCTGGCTTCGCGGAAGCGGTCGGTGGCGCTGACGGGGGCCAGGGGAACCACATGATCCAGAATAAAGCGGATATCGGTCTGGGCTGATCGATAGGTCATGGGTCTTTCCTTCCCTTGGCAAGCGGGGCCGCGCGGCGTAATCACGGGACAAAGCCGCGCGGCCCGGATGCATCATTGCCGCAAGGTTACGCCCCTACAACCCGAAACGCTGCGTTACACCGGATCGACGTGACTGAAATTTTGACACCCAATGACCAAGGCTTGGCCCGCGCTGCCGATCATCTTCGGCGGGGCGAACTTGTCGCCTTTCCCACCGAAACGGTCTATGGCTTGGGTGGGGACGCCCGCGATGACCGGGCGGTGGCGCGGATTTTTGAAGCCAAGGGTCGGCCAAGTTTCAACCCGCTGATCGTTCATGTGCCTGATCTCGCCGCCGCGCGCCGCTTTGTGACCTTCACGCCAATGGCGGAACGGCTTGCGGCGGCTTTCTGGCCCGGGCCGTTGACGTTGGTCCTGCCGATGCGCGCGGATGCGGGCCTGTCGCCGCTGGTGTCGGCCGGGTTGCCCACGGTGGCGATCCGGGTGCCTGCCCATCCGGTGGCGCAGGCGCTGCTGCGCGCCTTTGGCGGGCCGGTGGCGGCCCCTTCGGCCAACCCCTCGGGCCGGGTCAGCCCGACGCGGGCTGATCATGTGATGGCGGGTCTTTCCGGGCGCATCGCGGCAGTGGTCGACGGTGGCGCCTGTGCTGTGGGGCTGGAATCGACGATTGTGGGATTCGACCCTGTTCCGGCGCTTTTACGCCCCGGCGGCCTGCCCGCCGAGGTGCTGGAGGAGTGTCTGGGTGCGGCGCTCGCGGTGCCCACGGTGCAGGCCCACAGGCCCAATGCACCCGGCCAACTGGACAGCCACTACGCGCCGGGGGCCTCTGTGCGGTTGCAGGCCAGTCCATCCCTGCCCGGCGAGGTCTGGATCGGCTTTGGCCCACAGGCCGAAGGGGCAGCGCTGAACCTGTCGCCCACGGGCGATCTGGTCGAGGCGGCGGCGAACCTGTTTCATTACCTGCGCGAAGCTGACCGGCTGGCAGGCCCCGGGGGCCGCATCGCCGTCGCCCCCATCCCCGATCACGGGCTGGGCCGCGCCATCAACGACCGACTGCGCCGGGCGGCGGCACCGCGTTAGGTAACCACCCGCAGCGTCAGGTTGATCCGCCCCGGCGCGGGCAGCAGGGTCGAGGTGCCGGGGGCAATCCTGTCGATGCCGTGGTGCAAAAGGCGCGCCGCCCCGCCCATCACCAGCACATCGCCAGACCGCAGCCAGACGCTTTCCGTCGGTCCGCCGCGTTCCTGATTGCCCACCCGGAACAGCCCGTCATCGCCAAGGCTGACCGACAGGACCGGCTGGGTGAAATCCGCCTCGTCGCGATCCTGATGCAGGCCCATGCGGGCGTCGGGTCCATACCAGTTCAAAAGGCAGCACTCCGGGTCGCGGCTGGCCCCCGACAGCGCCCGCCAAAGCGCCAGCACCCGGTCAGGGATCGGCGGCCAGGGGCCTCCGCCCGGATGGTGGTCGATGTAGCGATAGCCGCGGCGATCGGAATACCAGCCGAAGCGGCCCGCGGCGGTCATGCGCACACTCATCGGTTTTCCCCAGCGGGTGTGCGGCGCGAACAGGGGGGCGGCCGCGATTACCGCCCGCAGGTCCGCCACCAGCGCCTCTTGCGCGGGCCGGTCCAGCCAGCCGGGATAAAGCGCCATGCCGCGCAAGGCGACTGCGGAAGAAGGTGGCATCTGCGATCCGATCAAATTTTCCACGCCTTTATGACAGATTTCCCCGGCGTTCGCTGCTTGCAGGCCTTGGTTCGCCTGCCTATATACGCCCAGAAGCCGGTCGGGCCATGCCCGGCCAGACATTGGGATCAGAAGGCAGAAGCCGCGTTTGGGTCTGCTTTCACATCATCGCCGAAGGAAGAGGTAAATAAATGGCCAAAGTCATCGGGATCGACCTCGGGACCACGAACTCCTGCGTTGCCATCATGGACGGGGCGCAACCGCGTGTGATCGAGAATGCGGAAGGCGCGCGCACGACGCCTTCGGTGGTCGGCTATACGGACAATGAACGCCTTGTCGGTCAGGCTGCCAAGCGGCAGGCCGTGACCAACCCCACCAACACGATTTTCGCCGTCAAGCGCCTGATCGGCCGCCGCGTCACCGACGCCGAGGTCGAGAAGGACCGCAAGCTGGTGCCCTATTCGATCGTGAATGGCGGCAATGGCGACGCTTGGGTCGAAGTGAAGGGCGAAAAATACAGCCCCGCGCAGGTGTCGGCCGTGATCCTTCAGAAGATGAAGGAAACCGCTGAATCCTATCTGGGTGAAACCGTTACCCAGGCCGTGATCACCGTGCCAGCCTACTTCAACGACGCCCAGCGTCAGGCCACCAAGGACGCGGGCAAGATTGCCGGTCTTGAGGTTCTGCGCATCATCAACGAGCCGACCGCTGCCGCGCTGGCCTATGGTCTGGACAAGAAAGAATCGAAAACCATCGCGGTCTATGACCTTGGCGGCGGCACCTTCGACATCACCATCCTTGAAATCGACGACGGTCTGTTCGAAGTGAAATCGACCAACGGGGATACGTTCCTTGGTGGCGAAGACTTCGACATGCGCATCGTCAATTATCTGGCCGACGAGTTCAAAAAGGAACATGGCGTCGATCTGACCAAGGACAAGATGGCCCTTCAGCGCCTGAAGGAAGCTGCCGAGAAAGCCAAGATCGAGCTTTCGTCCAGCCAGCAGACCGAAATCAACCAGCCGTTCATCAGCATGGACATGAAGTCGGGCACGCCGCTGCACATGGTGGTGAAACTGACACGTGCCAAGCTGGAAAGCCTGGTTGGTGACCTGATCAAGAAGTCGATGAAACCCTGCGCCGACGCGCTGAAGGATGCAGGCCTGTCGAAAGGTGACATCGACGAAGTGGTTCTGGTGGGCGGCATGACCCGTATGCCCCGCGTCATCGAAGAAGTGACGAACTTCTTCGGCAAGGAACCCCACAAGGGCGTGAACCCGGACGAAGTCGTGGCGCTGGGCGCTGCCATTCAGGCCGGCGTGCTGCAGGGCGACGTGAAGGACGTGGTTCTTCTTGACGTGACTCCGCTGTCCTTGGGCATCGAAACTCTGGGCGGCGTCTTCACCCGCCTCATCGACCGCAACACCACGATCCCGACCAAGAAGTCGCAGATCTTCTCTACCGCCGAAGACAACCAGAACGCGGTGACGATCCGGGTTTTCCAGGGCGAACGCGAAATGGCGCAGGACAACAAGATCCTTGGCCAGTTCAATCTGGAAGATATTCCGCCCGCCCCGCGCGGCATGCCGCAGATCGAGGTGACCTTCGACATTGACGCCAACGGCATCGTGTCGGTCGGCGCCAAGGACAAGGGCACCGGCAAGGCGCAGAATATCACCATCCAGGCGTCGGGCGGTCTGACGGACGAGGATATCGAAAAGATGGTCCGCGACGCCGAAGCCAATGCCGAGGGCGACAAGAAGCGCCGCGAACTGGTCGAGGCCAAGAACCAGGCCGAAAGCCTGATCCATTCGACCAAGAAGTCGCTGGAAGAGCATGGCGACAAGGTCGACGGTTCGACCGTCGAAGTGATCGAACTGGCCATCGGCGCCCTTGAAGAGGCGCTGGCATCGGAAGACGCCGGCAAGATCAAGGGCGGCATCCAGAATCTGATGGATGCTTCGATGAAGCTGGGCGAGGCGATCTACAAGGACAGCCAGGCCGCGTCTGCCAAGGATGACGACGAAGACGGTCCGCGCAACGTCGATGACGATATCGTCGATGCCGACTTCGAAGATCTGGGTGACAACAAGAAGCGCCGGTAACGGTCCGGAACCCTGGGGCCGGCCCGTTCAGTCGGGTCGGCCCCGCGCGTTTCCCCAAGGGATGCACGAATGGCAAAGCGCGATTATTACGAGGTTCTGGGTATCAAGCGCGGTGCCCCCGCCGACGAGATCAAGAAGGCTTACCGCACCAAGGCGAAAGAGCTTCACCCCGACCGTAATCAAGATGACCCCAACGCCGAAGCCCAGTTCAAGGAAGTGAACGAGGCTTACGACGTTCTGAAGGACGACACCAAGAAAGCCGCTTATGACCGCTATGGTCATGCGGCATTTGAAGGCGGCATGGGTGGCGGCCAGCGTGGCCAGCAGGGCAACGGCGATTTCGCCAGCGCCTTTTCCGACGTGTTCGAAGACCTGTTCGGCGATTTCATGGGCGGTGGCCGGGGCGGCGGCGGTGGCGGGCGCACACGCGCACAGCGCGGGTCGGACCTGCGCTACAACATGCGCGTGACGCTGGAAGAGGCGTTCAAGGGCGCCCAGAAAACCATCAACGTGCCAACCGCGCTGAATTGCACATCCTGCAATGGCACCGGCGCCGAAGGCGGATCCGAACCGCAGACCTGCCCAACCTGTTCGGGTATGGGCAAGGTGCGCGCCCAGCAGGGTTTCTTCACGGTCGAACGCACCTGCCCGACCTGTTCGGGCGCGGGCCAGATCGTCAAGAACCCCTGCAAGGTTTGCCGGGGTGCCGGACGGATCGAGAAAGAACGCCAGCTTTCGGTCAATATCCCCGCAGGCGTCGAAACCGGCACCCGCATCCGTCTTGGCGGTGAAGGTGAAGCTGGCATGCGCGGCGGCCCGGCGGGCGATCTGTATATCTTCATCGAGGTGAAGGATCACGCGATCTTCCAACGCGAAAGCGTCAACCTTTACTGCCGGATCCCGGTTTCTATGACCACGGCGGCGCTGGGCGGCGAAGTCGAGGTGCCAACGATCGACGGTGGCCGCAGCCTGGTAAAGGTTCCGGCGGGCAGCCAGACCGGCAAGCAGATGCGCTTGCGCGGCAAGGGCATGCCCGCACTGCGCGGCGGTGGAACCGGTGACATGGTGATTGAATTCGCGGTGGAAACCCCGATCAACCTGACCACCCGCCAGCGCGAACTGCTGCGCGAATTCGAAAGTCTGGCGGAAAACAACAACCCTGAAGGATCGTCCTTCTTTTCGAAGGTGAAGGGTTTCTGGGACGGGATGACCAAGTGACGGGTCAGCCCGCCCCGCCCGCGCTGAAACAAGACATCATTGATCAGGCCTTGGCTGAGGGGTTCGCCACCCCCGGCTTTTGCCGCCCCGACGCCATCCCAGAAGCCGCCGCGCGTCTGGCCGACTATGTGGCCGCCGACCGTCACGGCCAGATGGGCTGGATGGCCGAACGGATGCATTGGCGCGGCGATCCCGCAGCCCTTTGGCCCGCAGCAAAGACCGTGATCATGCTGGCCGAACCCTATGGTCAGGGGGCTGACCCGCTGGCGGTGCTGGGCCAGCCCGACCGGGCGGCAATCAGTGTCTATGCCGGCGGAAAAGACTATCATGACATCGTGAAGAAGCGCCTCAAACGGCTGGGCCGCTGGCTGATTGATCAGGCCGGCGGCGAAATCAAGGTGTTTGTCGATACCGCACCGGTGATGGAAAAGCCGCTCGCGCAGGCGGCCGGGCTGGGCTGGCAGGGCAAGCACACCAATCTATTGTCGCGCCAGCTTGGCAGTTGGTTCTTTCTGGGCGCGATCTTCACCACACTGGATCTGGAACCAGATACCCCCGAGGTCAGCCACTGCGGCAGCTGCACCGCCTGCCTGGATGTGTGCCCCACCGGGGCCTTCCCCGCGCCCTATCAGCTTGATGCGCGGCGCTGCATTTCTTACCTGACCATCGAACACAAAGGCCCGGTCGCGGAAGACCTGCGTCCACTTCTGGGCAACCGCATCTATGGCTGCGACGATTGCCTTGCCGTCTGCCCGTGGAACAAATTCGCAGGAATCGCGCAGGAAAGCGGCTACGCCAACCGTTTTGCCGAACCGCCCCGGCTTGCCGATCTGGCCAGGCTGGATGATGCCGCCTTCCGCACCCTGTTCGCGGGCAGCCCGGTCAAACGCATCGGCCGCGACCGTTTCATCCGCAATGTCCTTTACGCCATAGGCAATTCCGCCGACCCCGGCCTGCGCCCCTCCGCCGCCGCGCTTTTGTCAGACCCCGACCCCACGGTCGCCGACGCCGCCCGATGGGCTTTGGCGCACCTGGCCCTGGCCTGACTTGCATTATGCCCCGCGGGGCGTAGCCTGTGCGCAAATCGGGAGGGTGACAGCATGGTGGACAGGCTTAAAGGCAAAGTGGCAATCATTTCCGGTGGGGCCACGGGCTGTGGTGCCGCGGCGGCGCGGCTGTTTGCGGCCGAAGGCGCCGCGGTAGGAATCATCGACCGGAACGAAGCGGCCGGGGCGGCGCTTGCCGCAGAACTGGCGGCGGCGGGGTATGCGGCCACCTTCGCGCGGGCGGATGTATCCCGAAAGGCCGAAGTCGAAGCGGCGGTGACCCGGGTCACCGCA
>CANJQT010000005.1 GCA_947476475.1 Paracoccaceae bacterium
ACACCCCCGGAGTATTTGCGCCAAGATGAATGGCGATCAGAGTCTGGTCTGGAAATCTGCGAGCAGGGCACGAAAGCCGGGAATGGGCCGGGCTTCGAACTGGTCGGCGAGTCCGATGGCACCGGCAGGCAGCGGGGCGAAACCGGCGGTCAGGGCGAGGAGCGCGTAGAAGCGGCCCGAGGCGGTCGGGCAGGCCGGAATGGCGCCGTCGAGCGGGGTGACGCGCGCCGAAAGGCGTTGGTCATCCCAGATTACGTTGAAATCGCGGATCGGGCCGTCGATCATCCGGCTGGCGACCTGCAGGTCACCGGGAAAGGCAAGCGGTTGCAGGGGCAGGGCATCGAGGCGGCCTCCGGGCGTGTCGAGGTAAAGGCCAGCGCCTTCGATCACGGTGAGGATGCGCGAGAGGCCGGGGAAGGCGGAAAACGGGCCGTCCGAGGCGACCTCGGCAATCGACAGGCGCCAGAGGAGCGCGCCATCCTTATCGGCGCGGGCGATCTCGTGCGTGATGCCGCCGCCGTTTTTCCAGGGCTGGGTCAGGAAATCTTCCGGGCGGATAATGCGCATGGGCGGGCCTTTGCCTTTGGGGCGTGCTGGGATATGGTCAGACAAATAGCAGGTTTGGCGGGCCGGTCCATGGGCGATGCAGATGAATGATCTTCAGGCGGACAAGGTGAGTTTCCGCGATGTGAAGGCCGAAATTCTGAAGCGTATCACCGATAGGCGCTGGGGGCCGGGGGCCTTGCTGCCGGGTGAAGTGGACTTGGCGGCAGAATTTCAGGTGGCGCGGGCAACGGTCAACCGGGCGATGCGCGAGCTGACCGAAGAAGGGATACTGGAGCGGCGCAGGAAGGCGGGAACCCGGGTGCGATCCTCGCCGCTGCGGGCGGCGCGGTTCGAAATCCCGCTGGTGCGTGCCGAGATCGAGGCCACCGGGGCGGATTATGGCTATCGGCTGCTGACGCGGGGTGTTGCGGTGGCGCCTGTCGAGATGACCCGCCGTTTGTCGCTGCCCGAGGGTGGCCGGCTTTTGCATCTGACGTGTCTGCATCTGGCGAACGGGCTGCCCTATCAGCACGAAGAACGCTGGATCAACCTCGCGGCCCAGCCTGCTGCCGAGAGTGAGGATTTCAGCCAGAGTGGCCCCAATGAATGGCTGATCCACGCTGTGCCCTTTTCCGAGGTCGAGATCAGCTTTCTGGCGACTGCGGCGGCGGGCGGCGTGGCGCAAGCCTTGGGCATGGCAAAAGGCGAGCCGGTGTTCACGGTGGAACGCACTACCTGGTGGCAAGGGCAGGCCATCACCCATGTGCGGCTGTCCTTTGCGCGCGGCCACCGGATGACCACCCGTTATTGAAAGGGCGCGTTGCTGGCGATCAACGATGCCAGCCGTTCGGCCGAAGCGGAAAGCGGATTTGCGCGGTTGTGCACCAGCGCCACCGGTTCGCCCGGTCCGGCATCGATGATGGGCCGGGTCAGCAGCGGCTGGCCATCATAGCTGTGCCCCGGCACCGGTCGGCTATAGCTTACCCCGACGCCAAGCCCGTTGGCGGCAAAGCTGCGCATCAGTTCAAGCGAGGCGACCCGTCGGGCTATCTGCGGCGCAAGGCCGGCGCGGGTGAAAAGCGCCCTCATGTGGCCGATGCTGAGGCCCTGATCAGCGAGGATCAGCGGCTGATTGGCCAGATCAGCGAGAGTGAGTGTGGCGTGCGCCCCCAACGGGTGACCCGCCGGGAGGACCGCATGGGGCTGAAGGCGCGTCAGTTCCTGGCGGACCATGGCTGCGTCCAACCCAAGATCATATGTGATCGCAAGATCGGCGCGGCCGCGCGCAAGGTGATCGGCCAGCGCCTCGAAACCCGCCACCAGGGGGGTGATAGTGATATCCGGGCAGGCCTGTCGGGCGCGTGCCAGCAGGGGAGCAAGGATCAGGGGCGCGAGATCCTCGAAGCAGGCGAGTGTCACCGGGGCGGCGGTGGCCTCGCCCTCGGTCAGCCGGGAAAGGTCAGCAAGGATCACTTCGGCCCGGTCAAGGAAACCGCGGCCAAAGCTGGTCGGCCGCATGGGCCCGCCGGGGCGGCGCAGGAACAGGGGCTTTCCCAACTGGCCCTCCAGCTGCGCCAGCGCAACCGACAGGGCGGGCTGCGAGACATGCAGCACATCGGCGGCGATCGTCACGCTTTCGGCGCGACCGACAGCCACCGCATATTCCAGCTGGCGCAAGGTAATGGATAGCATTTGATTATCTTCATCATTGAGATTTATTATTGGAAATTATGATGCGCCGCCGCCATCCTTTCTGCAAGCCAGAAGGAGCGCGCGAGATGACCCCAGTGACCGACGAGATGATTGAAACCTATCAACGTGATGGGGTGGTGCTGATCAAGGGCCTGTGGAAGGACTGGGTCGAGGAGATCCGCGCCGGGATCGAACGCAACATGGCCGAACCCGGCCCCTACGCCGCCGAAAACCTCAAGCCCGGCGAGGGCGGGCGCTTTTTCGACGATTATTGCAACTGGACGCGCATTCCCGAATTCGAACGAGTGATCCGCCAGTCGGATGTGGCCGAAGTGGCGGCAAGGCTGATGGGATCGCCGGTAGTGCAGATGTTCCATGACCATGTGCTGGTCAAGGAACCCGGAACATCGAAACCCACGCCGTGGCACCAGGACGGGCCTTATTATTTCGTCAAGGGAAGCCAGACGATCAGCTTCTGGTCGCCGATGGACCCGGTCAAGGAGGCGTCCTTGCGCTGTGTCGCCGGATCGCACCGCTGGCCAAAGGAAGTGCTGCCCAAACGCTGGCTGGCCGACACCAGTTTCTACCCCGACCCCGAGGCCTATATGCCGGTGCCGGACCCGGATGCGGAAGGTATGGAGGTCAGGGAATGGCAGATGGAGCCAGGCGATGCCGTGGCCTTCAACTACCAGACACTGCATGGCGCGCGCGGTAATGACTCTGCTGTTCGCCGCCGGGCCTTTTCGCTGCGGCTGGTGGGCGAGGACGCGCGCTATGTCGAACGGCCCGGTCGCACCTCGCCGCCCTATCCTGGTCATGAGATGCAGGTGGGCCAACGCCTGCGCGAAGACTGGTTCCCCTATTTGAAGGGCGGTCCGGTCGCAGCGGAATAGGCGAGGCTTACGCCACCTGAGGGATAAAAGAGGGGGCAGGCCAGGTTGGCTGCCCCCTTGACCCGACTCGCATTTTCTCTCATAAATGAACAAATGTTCAGTTGTGAGGCGCAGCCATGTTCACCGCATCCCTGAAATTCGATTTGGGCGAAGACATCGCTGCCTTGCGCGACCTGGTTCACCGATGGGCGCAAGAGCGGGTCAAACCGCTGGCCGCCGAGGTGGACCGCACCAACAGTTTCCCTGCGGTGTTTTGGCGCGAGTTGGGCGAACTGGGACTTTTGGGTATCACTGTGACCGCGGAATATGGTGGCGCGGGCATGGGCTATCTGGCGCACGCGGTCGCGGTCGAGGAACTGGCACGTGCGTCGGCCTCGGTGGCATTGTCCTATGGGGCGCATTCCAACCTGTGTCTGAACCAGATCAAGTTGAACGGATCTGACGAGCAGAAGCGCAAATACCTGCCAAAGTTGGTATCCGGCGAACATGTCGGTGCGCTGGCCATGTCGGAAACCGGGGCCGGTTCGGACGTGGTGGGAATGAAGCTGCGGGCCGAACGGCGCAACGGCTATTACGTCCTGAACGGATCGAAATACTGGATCACCAACGGGCCGGACGCGGATCTGCTGGTCGTCTATGCCAAGACCGACCCCGAGGCCGGGTCGAAAGGCATGACCGCCTTCCTGGTCGAAAAGGGCTGGAAGGGTTTCACCCAAGGGCCGCATTTCGACAAGCTGGGGATGCGGGGATCGAACACCGGCGAGCTGGTGTTTGAGAACTGCGAAGTCCCGTTCGAGAATGTTCTGGGGGCCGAGGGCAAGGGCGTGCGTGTGCTGATGTCGGGCCTTGATTTCGAACGGGTGGTCCTGTCCGGGATCGGCACCGGGATCATGGCCGCCTGTCTGGATGAGGTCATGCCCTATGTCCGCGAGCGTCAGCAGTTCGGCCAGCCGATCGGGAATTTCCAGCTGATGCAGGGCAAGATCGCCGACATGTATACCGGGCTGAACACCGCCCGCGCCTATCTTTACGAGGTGGCGAAGGCTTGCGACCGGGGGCAGGTCACGCGCCAGGACGCGGCGGCCTGCGTGCTGTACTGTTCGGAACAGGCGATGGTGCAGGCCCATCAGGCGGTGCAGGCCTTGGGCGGGGCTGGGTTCCTGAATGACAGCGTGGTTTCAAGGCTGTTCCGGGACGCGAAGCTGATGGAGATCGGTGCGGGCACGAGCGAGATCAGGCGGATGCTGATCGGGCGGGAATTGATGGGGGCGGGGGCGTGAGGGGTTTTCTCGGTATACAAGCTTTGGCTTGCGTCCTGCTTACATCTACTAATGTGCTGGCGGCCGATCCCGTTGCGGTAACGCATGATTGTCTCAGTAGACCGTTTTCAAACAACAGCGATTTCGTGGCTTGCCTTGCGCCCGCAGAACAGGCGGGAGAGCGTGTTTTCTCGAACGAGGCGCTACTTATGCGGCTTTCCAATGACCTGAATGCTGCCACGTCGAAAGTCATAACCGCCATCAGAGCGGAATTGTCATCAAGCAAGAGAAAGCGGTTTGATAGCAGGCTCAATCATGATGGCTTCTCATTCTATGAGAAATGCATCTCGTTTCAGAAAAAAAGCGGCTCGTCGGATGACCTGACGCTTGCGCGATGCCAGTTCGATGCGGAGTTGTGGACCCTTCACTTCTTGTTCGACAACTACAAGAGGCCGTGGGAGGCAACGAAATGACTGGCTTTGCTTGCCGATCGGCCTTTAGCGCGAATAGGGCAATGTCATGCGCCTGACCTCCTCCGCCCTCCCAACCTCCGAGACCTTCCGCGCCAACCGCGCCGCCCATCTCGCGCTGCTGGACACTGCCCGCGAAGCCGCTGCCTTCGCGGCTGCAGGCGGCGGGGACAAGGCCCTTGCCCGCCACACATCGCGCGGCAAGATGGCCCCGCGCGAGCGGGTGGCGAACCTGCTCGACCCCGGCTCGCCGTTCCTCGAAATCGGCGCCACCGCCGCCCATGGCATGTATGGCAATGATGCCCCCGGCGCGGGGCTGATCGCCGGGATCGGCCGGGTGATGGGGCAAGAGGTGATGGTGGTCGCCAATGACGCCACCGTGAAGGGCGGCACCTACTACCCGATGACGGTGAAGAAGCACCTGCGCGCGCAGGAAATTGCCGAACAGAACCAATTGCCCTGCGTCTATCTGGTGGACAGCGGCGGCGCCAACCTGCCCAATCAGGACGAGGTTTTCCCCGACCGCGACCATTTCGGGCGCATCTTCTTCAATCAGGCGCAGATGTCGGCCAAGGGCATCCCGCAGATCGCCGTGGTCATGGGGTCATGCACGGCCGGGGGGGCCTATGTCCCGGCGATGTCGGACGTGACGATCATCGTGAAGGATCAGGGCACCATCTTCCTGGCCGGGCCACCACTGGTCCGGGCCGCGACAGGCGAGGTGGTCAGCGCCGAAGACCTTGGCGGCGGCGATGTCCATACCCGCCTGTCCGGTGTCGCCGACTATCTGGCCGAAGATGATGCTCATGCGTTGGCGCTGGCGCGCCGGGCCGTAGGCAACCTTAACCGCGGCAAACCCGCGACGGTTCAGTGGCAAAGCCCCGAAGACCCCGCCTATGACCCCGAGGAGATCCTCGGTATCGTTCCCGCCGACCTGCGCACCCCCTACGACATCCGCGAGGTGATTGCGCGGATCGTCGACGGATCAAGGCTGGACGAATTCAAGGCCCGCTTCGGCGATACGCTGGTGACCGGCTTTGCCCATATCCAAGGCTGCCCGGTGGGCATCGTCGCCAACAACGGCGTGCTGTTCAGCGAGGCCGCGGTCAAGGGCGCGCATTTCGTTGAATTGTGCAGCCAGCGGTCCATCCCGTTGATATTTCTGCAAAACATCACCGGCTTCATGGTTGGCCGGAAGTACGAAAACGAAGGAATTGCCCGGCATGGCGCCAAGATGGTCACCGCCGTCGCCACCACGTCGGTTCCGAAAATCACCTGCCTTGTCGGCGGTTCGTTCGGTGCCGGCAACTACGGCATGGCGGGCCGTGCCTTCGGCCCCCGGTTCCTGTGGACCTGGCCCAACAGCCGGATCAGCGTGATGGGCGGCGAACAGGCGGCAGGCGTGCTGGCCACCGTCCGGCGCGACGGGATCGAACGGGCAGGCGGCAGTTGGTCGCCCACGGAAGAAGCAGACTTCAAGCGCCCGACGGTCGACATGTTTGCCGAACAATCGCACCCGCTTTATGCCTCCGCCCGCCTATGGGATGATGGCATCATTGACCCAAGGAAGACCCGGCAGGTTCTGGCGCTTTCCCTCTCGGCCGCCCTTAACGCGCCTATCGAACCGACAAGGTTCGGATTGTTCCGGATGTAACGTCAATGCGCTCCGCGCCCCCGCCACTAGCGAAGGACAGGCTATGTTCCGTAAAATCCTGATCGCCAACCGGGGTGAGATTGCCTGCCGGGTGATTGATACTTGCCAACGCCTCGGGGTTGCCACTGTCGCCGTCTATTCCGACGCCGACCGCGATGCGCGCCACGTGGCGGTGGCGGATCAGGCGGTGCACATCGGCGGACCTGCACCCAAGGACAGTTACCTGAAGGGCGACACGATTATTGCCGCCGCCCGGGCTGTGGGGGCAGAGGCGATTCATCCCGGCTATGGGTTCCTGTCCGAAAACCCCGATTTCGTAGAGGCGGTGGAAGCGGCGGGGCTGGTTTTCATCGGCCCTTCGGCCCGGGCTATCCGGGCAATGGGCCTCAAAGACGCTGCCAAGGCCCTGATGGAGAAAGCGGGCGTGCCGGTGGTGCCCGGCTATCACGGGGCAGACCAGTCGGACGAGCTTCTGGCGGATCAGGCGGCGCGGATTGGCTATCCGGTCCTGATCAAGGCGGTGGCCGGTGGCGGCGGCAAGGGCATGCGCCTCGTCGAATCACCCGCGGATTTCGCTGCCAAACTGCATAGCGCCCGAGGAGAAGCCGCAACTGCCTTCGGCAATTCCGATGTGCTCGTTGAAAAATATGTTGAAAAGCCTCGTCACATCGAGATGCAGATATTTGGCGACGGGAACCGCGCGGTGCATCTGTTCGAACGCGACTGTTCGCTTCAGCGCCGCCATCAGAAAGTGATCGAGGAGGCCCCGGCGCCGGGCATGACCGCCGACATGCGTGCTGCAATGGGGCGGGCGGCCGTCAGGGCCGCCGAGGCAATCGGCTACTCTGGCGCTGGCACGGTGGAATTTATCGTGGATGCCTCGGACGGGCTGCGCCCTGATCGCTTCTGGTTCATGGAAATGAACACACGCCTGCAGGTCGAACACCCGGTGACCGAGGCAATAACCGGCGTTGATCTGGTGGAATGGCAGTTGCGCGTGGCCAGTGGTGAAAGTCTGCCGGCGCATCAGAAAGACCTGTCGATCAATGGCCATGCGTTCGAGGCGCGGCTTTATGCCGAAGACGTGCCCGCAGGGTTCCTGCCCGCCACCGGAAGGCTTACCCATCTTGCCTTTCCCCCGTTCGCCCGGTCTGAAACCGGGGTTCGGCCCGGCGATGCGATCAGCCCCTGGTATGATCCGATGATCGCCAAGATCATCGTCCACGCACCGACCCGCGCGGCGGCTTTGGGCCGGCTGGCGGCAGCATTGGCCGCAACCGAAGTGGCGGGATCGGTCACCAATCTTGATTTCCTTTCATCCCTTGCCCGTCATCCGGGTTTTGCGGCCGGCGACGTGGACACCGGCCTTATCGCCCGCGATCTTGATCAACTTGTGGCGCCATTGCCGGTGCCCGCTGCCATTCCAGCGCTGGCTGTACTGGCTGCGGCCGGATTTGACCGTGTAGCCGGGCCAGACCGCGGCTTCGCGCTTTGGAAGCCGCTGCGCCAAACGGTGCAGTTCGAGACATTCGTGGCAGAGGTCGAATGTCTCGGCCACGACCAGTTCTGTGTAGCGGTGGGGAATCAGCAGACGGTGGTTGAGCGCCGTTGCGGGGACTGGTGGATTGCCGCCGAAAAACTGAAAGCCAGGCTTGTGCGCATCGGCGACGATATCAGCGTTTTTGCCGGGCGCGCCTATCACTTCCGCCTGATTGATCCGCTGGCGCGTCACAGCATCGGCCCTGCCAGCGGGCTGGCAACGTCGCCTATGCCTGGGCTGGTGAAGGCACTGTTCGTTACCCCCGGGCAAGAGGTGGAGGTCGGGGAACGGCTGGCAGTGCTGGAAGCGATGAAGATGGAACATACGCTGACAGCGGCACGGGCCGGCCGGGTGGCCGAAGTGTTTGTGGATGCGGGCGCGCAGGTTGAGGCGGGAACGGCCCTGATCCGGCTGGAGGACGAAGCATGAAACCCTTCGTAGAGATCGTAGAGATGGGCCCGCGGGACGGCCTTCAGAACGAAGCAATGATCATCCCGACCGATCAGAAGATAGCGTTGGTAAACCTTCTTTCCGATGTCGGATTTCGTCGGATCGAAGTGGCAAGTTTTGTCAGCCCCAGATGGGTGCCGCAGATGGCCGACGGCGGTGCGGTTCTGGCGGGGATAACGCGCAGGTCCGGGGTGCGCTATGCTGCGCTGACACCGAACCTGAAGGGCTATGAGGCGGCGCGGGCGGCCAAAGCTGATGAGGTGGCAATCTTTGCTTCGGCCTCGGAGGGGTTCAGCCGTGCAAACCTGAATTGTTCGATTATGGAAAGTATTGAACGGTTCAAGCCCATAATAGACGCTGCAAAAGCCGATCATATGAGGGTACGCGGCTATGTCTCTATGGTCACGGACTGCCCGTTTGACGGGCCAGTCGCGGCCGGCGCCGTTGCCCGCGTCGTCGCAAGCCTTCGTGACCTTGGCTGCTATGAAGTAAGCCTTGGCGACACCGTAGGGCGGGGCACGCCAGACCGGATCGACGCGATGCTGGGTGTTGTATTGAATGAACTTCCGCCCGACAGGCTTGCGGGCCACTATCACGATACCGGTGGGCGCGCTTTGGAAAATATCGAAGCCTCGCTTGCGCGGGGCCTGCGGGTGTTCGACGCGTCGGTTGGTGGCCTTGGGGGCTGCCCCTATGCGCCGGGGGCAAGGGGGAATGTGGCCACCGAGGCTGTCGATGCGTGGTTGCTGGCGTTGGGTTATGATACCGGGCTTGATCCTGCCAGACTGGCGGATGCTTCGGCGTGGGCGCGGGCGATGGTGGCCGGGTGACCGGTTGTTTCGTTAAAACAGGCAGACCCCATTTGGGGAAATCTGGCAGGGACAGGGGATGAGGAATGTTTGAAACGATCAGGCTCGCCACGGATGCGCGCGGCATTGCGACACTCGGGCTGAACCGGCCCGAAAAGCATAACAGTCTGTCGGGCCTTATGATCGAAGAATTGACCCAGGCCGCTGGGCTGCTGGGGAACGATCCGCAGGTGCGTCTCGTCATCCTTGCAGCCGAGGGGGAGTCTTTCTGCGCGGGTGGGGATCTGGACTGGATGAAGGCGCAGATCGTTGGCGATGCGGCCACGCGGCGGGTCGGGGCCATGGCGCTGGCCGGGATGCTGCGCGCGCTTGACCTTATGCCCAAGCCGCTGATCGGCCGGGTGCAGGGTGCCGCTTATGGTGGGGGCGTGGGCATGATGTCGGTCTGCGATCTGGCGGTTGGCGTTTCAGGGGCGAAGTTCGGGCTGACCGAAACGAAACTGGGCCTGATCCCAGCGACCATCAGCCCCTATGTCATCGCCCGTATCGGGGTGGCGGCGGCGCGGCGTCATATGCTGGCCTCGCGCCTGTTCGGGGCCGAAGAGGCGCAGCGTATCGAACTTTTGTCCGCCATCGCCGAGCCAGAGGATCTGGATGACGCGATCATGGCAGAGGTCGAGCCATTCCTGCGCTGCGCGCCCGGTGCCGTGGCCGATGCCAAGGCGCTGATCCGTACTGTCGTGCCCCCGCCGGACGGCGTGCTGATCGATACGACGGTGGGTCTTTTGGTCAAACGCTGGGAAAGTGACGAGGCCGCCGAAGGAATCGCGGCTTTCGTTGAACGCCGCAAACCGCATTGGACGGTCTGAAAGACCCACGCCCGCGTCGGATTTGTACCGCAAGCCGCGAAAGCGGCGCGCTTTTTCCGGCATCTTTGCCATCCGCCTTCGGTTGACCCCGCCATGGGCGCAGAGTAAACGGGCCTAAGCCATGACACTGCGCGCGGGTGGCCCCTTGCGCGCTTGAGAGGAGCCAACAGTGGATATCCTTTTGCGGGAATACCTTCCCATTCTGATTTTCATTGCCCTGGCCGCTGGTCTGGGTCTGGTTCTGATCCTGGCCGCCGCCGTTCTGGCGGTGCGCAGCCCGGACCCCGAAAAAGTCTCTGCCTATGAATGTGGGTTTAATGCGTTCGATGACGCGCGGATGAAGTTCGATGTGCGCTTCTACCTTGTGTCGATCCTTTTCATCATCTTCGACCTGGAAGTGGCGTTCCTGTTCCCTTGGGCGGTGGCCTTCAAGGACATTTCCATTCTGGGCTTCTGGTCGATGATGGTGTTTCTGGCCGTCCTGACGGTCGGTTTTTGTTATGAATGGAAGAAAGGCGCGCTCGAATGGCAATGATGACGGGTGCGAACACCGCCGGTCACGACCCAGAGGTTGCGACCCAGGCGCTAAACCGCGAATTGCAGGACAAGGGTTTCCTGCTGACCTCAACCGAGGACATCATCAACTGGGCGCGTACCGGGTCGTTGCACTGGATGACCTTTGGTCTGGCCTGCTGCGCCGTCGAAATGATGCATACCGCGATGCCGCGTTATGACGTGGAACGTTACGGCTTTGCGCCGCGCGCCAGCCCGCGCCAGTCGGATGTGATGATCGTCGCGGGCACGCTTACGAACAAGATGGCCCCGGCATTGCGCAAGGTCTATGACCAGATGCCAGAACCCCGCTATGTCATCTCGATGGGTAGCTGCGCCAATGGCGGTGGCTATTATCATTACAGTTATTCCGTGGTGCGCGGCTGCGACCGGATCGTGCCCGTCGATATCTATGTTCCGGGCTGCCCGCCCACCGCCGAGGCGCTGATGTACGGTATCCTGCAATTGCAGCGCCGCATCCGCCGCACCGGCACGCTTGTGCGCTGAGGGGGAAGTGATGTCTGTGCAAGAACTCTCGGACGCGATTGCCGCCGCCCGCCACGCCGATGTGCTGGACAGCAGGATCGCCTTTGGCGAGCTGACCGTGACCGTCAAGCTGGCGTCGCTGGTTGACTTCATCGCCTGGCTGCGGGTTGACCCGGGCTGCAAATTCTCGACCCTTGTCGATATCACCGCCGTTGATCACCCCGAACGGGCAGATCGGTTCGACGTCGTCTATCACTTCCTGTCGATGTACAGGAACGCCCGCATCCGGGTCAAAGCCTCGGTGGCCGAAGATCAGATGGTGCCGACGCTGACCGACATCCATCCCACCGCCAACTGGTTTGAACGCGAAGTGTTCGACATGTTCGGCATCATCTTCAACGGCCACCCCGATCTGCGCCGCATCCTGACGGACTACGGCTTCCGGGGATACCCTTTGCGCAAGGATTTTCCGACCACGGGTTACACCGAGGTCCGTTATGACGAGGCCGAAAAGCGCGTGGTCTATGAGCCGGTGAAGCTGGTGCAGGATTACCGGCAGTTCGACTTCATGAGCCCCTGGGAAGGTGCGCAATACATTCTTCCGGGCGACGAAAAGCAGGGGGCCAAGTGATGGACGGCGATATTCGCGTCAATACCTATGACGATGGTTCGACCGACGCCTTGCCGGGCGAACAGCGTATCCGTAACTTCAACCTGAATTTCGGCCCTCAGCATCCGGCCGCACACGGTGTGCTGCGTCTGGTTCTGGAACTGGACGGCGAGGTGGTGGAGCGCTGCGACCCGCACATCGGACTTTTGCATCGCGGCACCGAAAAGCTGATGGAAAGCCGCACCTACCTGCAGAACCTGCCCTATTTCGACCGGCTGGATTATGTTGCGCCGATGAATCAGGAACATGCCTGGTGTCTAGCCATCGAACGGCTGACCGGGGTTCAGGTGCCGCGCCGTGCCAGCCTGATCCGGGTGCTCTATTCTGAAATCGGCCGCATTCTGAACCACCTGCTGAACGTCACCACACAGGCCATGGACGTAGGCGCCCTGACACCGCCGCTGTGGGGCTTCGAGGAACGCGAAAAGCTGATGGTGTTCTACGAACGCGCTTCGGGCGCGCGTCTGCACGCGGCCTATTTCCGGCCCGGCGGCGTTCATCAGGACCTGCCCGACGATCTGCTGAACGATATCGAAGCCTGGACGGGGACTTTCCCCAAGGTGCTGGATGACCTAGACGGACTTTTGACCGAAAACCGCATCTTCAAGCAGCGCAACGCCGATATCGGCATCGTCACCGAGGAAGACGCGCTGGCCTGGGGCTATTCGGGCGTGATGGTGCGCGGATCGGGCATGGCCTGGGACCTGCGCCGCGCCCAGCCCTATGAATGCTACGACGAATTCGACTTCAAGATTCCGGTCGGCAAGAACGGCGACTGCTATGACCGTTACCTTTGCCGGATGGCGGAAATGCGGGAATCGATCTCGATCATCCGTCAGGCGATTGGAAAGCTGCGCGTAGAAAAGGGCGACGTGCTGGCGCGCGGCAAGATCACGCCCCCCTCGCGGCGCGACATGAAAACCTCGATGGAAGCCCTGATCCACCATTTCAAGCTTTACACCGAAGGGTTCCACGTTCCGGCGGGTGAGGTTTATGCGGCGGTCGAGGCGCCCAAGGGCGAATTCGGCGTCTATCTGGTGGCGGACGGGACCAACAAACCCTACCGTGCCAAGATCCGCGCACCGGGCTTTCCGCACCTGCAGTCCATCGACTGGATGGCCAAGGGTCACATGCTGGCCGACGTCGCCGCGATCATCGGCACCATGGATATCGTTTTCGGAGAGGTGGATCGGTGATGTCTTTGACCACTTTTGCAATCCTGCTTTCGGCCATCGGCATTCCGATGTCATGGCAAATTGCGATTGCCTACTTCAAGGACCCCGTTGAGGGGATGAAGAAAAACCACCACCGGCTGGAATGTCTGCCATATGTGATGACAGACCGTTACGTCAGTTTCGCCTTTTTGGCGACTGCTGCGACGCTCTATCGGGATCGGGCTGTCATTGCCTTTCTGGCCGCCTGCTTTGCTTTCATGGCGCTTTCGGACACCCTTATTTACGCCCGGCGTGGCTATCCCTATCGGTCACACCTTGTTTTCGGGGTCTTGGCGGTCATTGTCGCTGCTGTTGCTACCTTCGCCAAACTGATGAACGGAGTGGCCGCCTGATGCTTCGCCGCCTACACCACGAACAGCCGTCGGCTTTCGCCTTTACCGCTGCCAACCTCGCCTGGGCGAAGGGGCAGATCTCGAAATATCCCGAGGGCCGTCAGGCTTCGGCGATCATCCCGCTTCTGTGGCGTGCGCAGGAACAGGAAGGCTGGCTGACCCGCCCGGCCATCGAACATATCGCCGATATGCTAGGCATGGCCTATATACGCGCGCTGGAAGTGGCGACGTTCTACTTCATGTTCCAGCTTCAGCCGGTGGGGTCGGTTGCCCATATCCAGATCTGCGGCACGACCAGTTGCCTGATCTGCGGGGCGGAGGACCTGATCAAGGTCTGCCGCGAAAAGATTTCGCCCAAAGCCCATCAATTGTCGGCCGATGGCAAATTT
The DNA here is from genome assembly GCA_947476475.1 of Paracoccaceae bacterium. GTDB lineage: Bacteria > Pseudomonadota > Alphaproteobacteria > Rhodobacterales > Rhodobacteraceae > TMP-24. The sequence continues at coordinate 13,847 of CANJQT010000005.1, forward strand.
AGCTGGGAAGAGGTGGAATGCCTTGGCGCCTGCACCAACGCGCCCATGGCCCAGATCGGCAAGGATTATTACGAGGATCTGACGGGTGAAAGCCTGTCTCGTCTACTGGACGAGATGGCTGCGGGCAATGTTCCGGTGCCCGGCCCGCAGAATGGGCGCTATGCGGCTGAACCGCTTTCGGGCCTGACCACGCTGACCGAGTTTGAATCGGGCCGCACCCAATATAACGGATCGGTTCAACGCGCGGTTGATATCGGAGACAGCATCAAGCGGATCGACGGGACCGAAGTGCCGCTGCTGACTCCATGGCTTGGCAAACCTGCGGCGGCCGAGGTTGCCGCCCCCAAGGTCAAAGCAGAAGCTGCGGTGAAGGTGGCCAAGCCAAAGGCCGCTGCCAAGCCGCCCGCCTTGACCCCTGCCGCGACAGACGAAAAGCCCAAGAAGCCGCGCGCCCGCAAGGCCGCTGACAAGACCGAGTAACGACTGAAAAGGACTGTCTGGCTTGCCAGATGATGGATGACCAACCGAATGGATGACACCACGATCAGATCTTGCCAGCGCACCTGCTGGATGATCGCCGCCCTCGGCGGCGTAGGTCTGGCTTTGCTGTTGTCACTGGTCTGGTCGCTGCCCTTCGGCGGCGCGATGCTGGCCGGGCTGATCTTTTTCGCTGTGCTTGACCAGATTTTGCGCCGGGTTTCGTGCAAGACGAACATGCCAACGGGCGGTGCGGCCGTCCCGCAAGCGGATGCGGCACCTGCGCCACCACCGCGTCCTGTGGACCCTGTCCGGCCGGAGGCGGCTGATCCGGTCCCTGCACGCGTTACGCCGCACCCGCCGGTTGTTGCCTTGGCCCCGTCGTCGGGCGAAGTTGTTGAAGCCCCGCCGCCCGCCATGAAGCCCGCTCGGGTGAAAGCTGCCGCGAAGCCTGTGGCGAAGAAGGCCGATGCTGCGAAAAAGCCTGTCGCCAAGGCGAAGGCCGTCAAACCGACCGATGCGGATGCGGCAGGCGCCGATCACCCAGGTGCGCCACGGGCCTCTGGCCTTGCCGCTGCGATGGGGCGCACCAAGGAAGCGGCGGCCGATGCGCCCTCTGAGCCACTGCTGTTGCTTGCCCCCCGTGAAGGGGGTGCCGACGATCTGAAGCTGATCAGGGGCATTGGTCCGGCGTTGGAGAGGCTTTTGAACGATGTGGGCGTCTGGCATTTCGATCAGATTGCCAGCTGGAAGGCCCGGGACATTGCGTTTGTCGATGACAAGATGCCAACCTTCAAGGGTCGCATCACCCGCGACGAGTGGGTCAAGCAGGCCCGGGCGCTGGCGCGTAGCGGGGGGGCGGTATGACCATGGCGCGAAACACCCCTCAGGAAGACTTGGCGCGGACCGGACGGATGGTCGCCGTCATCATCGCTGTGACGATGCTTCTTTGGCTGGGTGCGCAATGGTTGGGTGGCAGGCTGGGGCTTGACCCGTCTTATGCCTTTCTTTTCGATCTTGCGGCCATGGCCGCGTTTTTCTGGTCGCTGGTTGTGCTGGCACAGCTTTGGCAGCGGCAAAAACGGGGCGGAAAATGACCCCGCCTGACATGAGGACAATGGAATGCTGAGCGATCAGGACCGGATCTTTACCAACCTCTACGGGATGCATGACCGTTCCCTGAGGGGTGCGATGAAGCGCGGCCATTGGGATGGGACCGGCAAGATTCTGGCGCAGGGGCGGGACTGGATCGTCGAGCAGGTGAAGTCGTCGGGTCTGCGCGGGCGCGGTGGTGCGGGTTTCCCGACCGGGCTGAAGTGGAGCTTCATGCCCAAGCAGTCGGATGGCCGTCCCTCTTATCTGGTGGTCAACGCCGACGAATCCGAACCCGGCACCTGCAAGGACCGGGAAATCATGCGCCATGATCCCCACACGCTGATCGAGGGTTGCCTGATCGCGTCTTTCGCGATGGGTGCGAACGCCTGCTACATCTACATTCGCGGCGAATATATCCGCGAGCGCGAGGCGCTTCAGGCCGCCATTGACGAGGCTTATGACGCGGGGCTGATCGGCAAGAATGCCTGCAAGTCGGGCTACGATTGCGACATCTATCTGCACCACGGGGCCGGGGCCTATATCTGCGGCGAGGAAACCGCGCTGCTGGAAAGCCTTGAGGGCAAGAAGGGCATGCCGCGCATGAAGCCGCCGTTCCCGGCCGGATCGGGGCTTTATGGCTGCCCGACCACGGTGAACAACGTGGAATCGATTGCGGTGGTACCGACAATCCTGCGGCGCGGGGCTTCGTGGTTTGCGTCCTTCGGGCGGCCCAACAATACCGGGACCAAGCTGTTCGGGATTTCGGGGCACGTCAACAACCCCTGCGTGGTCGAAGAAAGCATGTCGATCACCCTGAAGGAACTGCTGGACCGGCACTGTGGCGGCGTGCGCGGCGGCTGGGGCAATATCAAGGCGGTGATCCCCGGCGGGTCATCGGTGCCGATGCTGAATGCGGCCCAGTGCGACGAGGCGATCATGGATTTCGACTGGCTGCGCGAGCAGCGGTCGGGTCTGGGCACGGCAGCGGTGATCGTGATGGATCAGTCAACCGATGTGATCAAGGCGATCTGGCGGCTGTCGAAGTTCTACAAGCATGAAAGCTGCGGCCAGTGCACGCCCTGCCGCGAAGGCACCGGCTGGATGATGCGGGTGATGGAACGGCTGGTAAAGGGCGAGGCGGAGATCGAGGAGATCGACCTTTTGCTTAGTGTGACGAAGCAGGTTGAAGGCCACACTATCTGCGCGCTGGGAGATGCCGCAGCCTGGCCGATTCAGGGGCTGATCCGTCAGTTCCGCGGCGAAATCGAGGACCGTATCAAGGCCAAGAAGACCGGTCGGATGGGGGCGATGGCGGCGGAATAGGGAAGTGTCCGAACTCGGACAAATTGCCAAGCCTTTGAAATAAAACAAGAACGCGAAAAATCTTAACCGGATTTTAGGGATTTCAGACCGAATGCAGGCGCCGAGCCATCAGATTGCCCACTTCAATATCGCGCGGCTGCGCGCGATGCCGGGTGATCCATTGGTGGCCGAGTTCATCGACAACGTTCCGAAGGTCAACAGCATTGCCGAGCGCAGTCCCGGTTTTGTCTGGCGATTGAATGACCAGTCGGCACAGGTTTCGCGGGACGTGCGCTTTCAGGCGGTGATGGATGATCCGCTGCTTGCCATTTCACTGTCGGTCTGGGAGACGGTCGAGGCGCTGGAATTCTTCGTGAAGAAGACCGTCCACGGGGCCTTCTTGCGGCGACGCGAAAGCTGGTTCGAGCCGTGGACAGGGCCTAACTACGTGATCTGGCCGGTTGCCTGCGGGCATGTGCCGACTTTGCAGGAGGGCAAGGAACGCCTTGCCGCCCTTGCGCGCCACGGTGCCAGCGAGCAGGCATTCGACTTTGCTTATACGGCAGGCAAGCAGGAGGGGGCGGCATGATGGCCTTGCAGTTCCTGACGCCGATCATAGCCTCGGTCCTTTACGTGATCGTCTTTCAGAAGGCGGGCTTCAAGGGGGCGATGCTGGTCATCTGCGCTGGGCCGGTCGTTGGCGCGATGCTGACGCAGCTGATGATCCGCATGATTATGGCGGGCGGCGGCGGGCCGGGCATGATGATCCTGCCGCTAATCGCAATCCCATTCGCGCTGGCGCCGCTTCTGGTGCTGGCTTTCAAATCCTGGCCGCCTGTCAGTGCGGCCCCCACTATTCGTTCGGAGAAATAAAGAATGTCGAACCTCCGCAAGATCATCATCGATGATATCGAAGTCGAAGTTGATCCGAACCTGACGCTGATCCAGGCCTGCGAACAGGCGGGGGTCGAGGTGCCGCGCTTTTGCTATCACGAGCGGCTGAGCATCGCCGGGAACTGCCGGATGTGTCTGGTCGAAGTGGTGGGCGGCCCGCCGAAGCCCGCGGCATCGTGCGCGATGCAGGTCAAGGATCTGCGGCCCGGCCCGAATGGCGAGCCGTCGGTGGTGAAGACCAACTCGCCGATGGTCCGGCGCGCCCGTGAAGGGGTGATGGAGTTCCTGCTGATCAACCATCCGCTGGATTGCCCGATCTGCGATCAGGGTGGCGAATGCGATCTTCAGGATCAGGCGATGGCTTTCGGCGTTGATTTCAGCCGCTACCGCGAGCCGAAGCGCTCAAGCGAGGATCTGAACCTTGGGCCGCTGGTTTCGACCGCGATGACGCGCTGCATTTCCTGCACGCGCTGTGTGCGTTTTACATCGGAAGTGGCCGGGATCACCCAGATGGGCCAGACCGGGCGCGGCGAGGATGCCGAGATCACCAGCTATCTGAACATGACTTTGGACAGCAACCTGCAGGGCAATATCATTGATCTTTGCCCGGTTGGGGCGCTGACCTCGAAACCCTATGCGTTCACCGCGCGGCCGTGGGAGCTGACCAAGACCGAAAGTATCGACGTTATGGATGCCTTGGGGTCGAACATCCGTGTCGATACCAAGGGGCGCGAAGTGATGCGGATCTTGCCGCGCAACCATGATGGCGTGAACGAGGAATGGATTTCCGACAAGACCCGCTTTGTGTGGGACGGGTTGCGCCGCCAGCGGCTGGACGTGCCCTACATCCGTGAGGGCGGCAAGCTGCGCAAGGCCAGCTGGGCCGAGGCGCTGGCCGCAGCGGCGGCGGCTATTAAGGGCAGGAAGGTCGCGGGTCTGGTGGGCGATCTGGCCCCGGTCGAAGCCGCTTACAGTTTGAAGTTGTTGGTCGAAGGCCTGGGCGGTTCGGTCGAATGCCGCACGGACGGGGCGCGGCTGCCGATCGGCAACCGCTATGGCTATGCCGGTAATGCGACGATCGAGGATATTGACAGTGCGCAGATGATCCAGCTGATCGGCACCAACCCGCGGGTTGAAGCGCCGGTGCTGAATGCGCGGATCCGCAAGGCCTGGACCAAGGGGGCCGAGATCGGTCTGGTGGGCGAGGCGGTGGATCTGACCTATCGCTATGCCCATTTCGGGACCGACCGGGCGGCGCTGGAAAGCCTGTCGTCGCGCAAGATTTCCGAGGAAACCAAGGCCAAGCGCAGTCTGGTCATCGTGGGGCAGGGCGCCATACGCGAGGCGGACGGGGCGGCGGTTCTGGCCCATGCGATGAAGCTGGCCGAAAACAGCAATTCGAAGCTTTTGATCCTGCATACGTCGGCAAGCCGCGTGGGCGCGATGGATGTGGGTGCCGTGACCGAGGGTGGCCTTCTGGCCGCGACTGAAGGGGCCGAGGTCATCTTCAATCTGGGGGCCGACGAGGTTGAAATCGCTGCGGGGCCGTTCGTGATCTATCAGGGCAGCCACGGCGACCGTGGGGCGATGCGGGCCGACGTGATCCTGCCGGGTGCGGCCTGGACGGAAGAAAACGGCCTTTTCGTGAACACCGAGGGTCGTCCGCAACTGGCGATGCGCGCCGGTTTCGCGCCGGGCGAGGGCAAGGAAAACTGGGCGATCCTGCGGGCCTTGTCGGCGGAACTGGGGGCGGCGTTGCCATGGGATTCGCTGGCCAGTTTGCGGCAGGCGCTGATTGCGGCACATCCGCATCTGGGGGGCATTGATCAGGTCAGCGCGAACGCGGTCCAGACCCTGCCGGTCGAGGCGATGGGCAAGGCCACATTCCGAAATGCGATCAAGGACTTCTACCTGACGAACCCGATTGCGCGGGCCAGTCAGGTGATGGCGGACCTGTCGGCGATGGCCAAGGCGCGGGCCGAAAGCCCGATGGCGGCGGAGTGACCATGCAGATGGCGCGGATCACGGCGGGGATGGTTCTGACCGGCACGATGGCCGGTCTGGCCGCCTGTGCCGCTGCGCCGGATGCAGAGGCCGGGGAAGCGGTGAAGGCCCAATACCTGTCGTCCGAAGTGATGCTGATGGGCGGTGATCTGGTACAGGCCAAGGTTGCCGCAAAGGGCAGGGACGCAGGGGCGGTGCTGGACGATTACGCGCGCTGCGTGGTGGCGGGCTTTGCCTTGAAAAACAACGCAGGTTTCGTGCGCAATGTGCGCACGCTGACCGGAAAAGAGGGTGGCATTTGGCGCGCGGATGCTGTTTACAGCGTCACGTCGGCGCTGCCCGAAGGGGTGCAGACCATCGACGCGGAAGTGACGGTGGCAGATTGTGCTGAACGTGGCATTCCGACGGGCGAAACGCCCGCCGCCGAGATCAAGACGGGGGCCTGAAAGGGCCGGACTGGGGACAGAGGACAAATGGCAGAGTTTCTTGCAACACCTTTCGGCACTTTCCTGCTGATTGCGGTCCAGTGCCTGCTGATCATCGCCTTCGTGATGATCAGTCTGCTGTTTCTGGTTTACGGCGACCGCAAGATCTGGGCCGCCGTGCAGATGCGGCGTGGCCCGAACGTGGTGGGCGCCTTTGGCCTGCTGCAATCGGTGGCGGATGCGCTGAAATATGTGGTCAAGGAAATTGTCGTGCCGGCTGGCGCTGACCGGTTCGTGTTTTTCCTGGCGCCGATGCTTTCGTTCGTGCTGGCGATGATCGCCTGGGCGGTGATCCCGTTCAGCGATACATGGGTTTTGTCGAACATCAATGTGGCCATCCTTTATGTCTTCGCGATTTCCTCGCTTGAGGTTTACGGCGTGATCATGGGGGGCTGGGCCTCGAACTCGAAATACCCGTTCCTGGGTTCGCTGCGGTCTGCGGCGCAGATGATTTCCTATGAAGTGTCGCTGGGCCTGATCATCATTGGCGTGGTGATTTCCACCGGTTCCCTGAACTTCGGTGACATCGTTCGGGCGCAGTCCGGGGACTATGGGTTACTGAACTGGTACTGGCTGCCGCACCTGCCGATGGTGGCTTTGTTCTTCATATCGTCGCTGGCCGAAACCAACCGCCCGCCCTTTGACCTTCCGGAAGCGGAATCGGAACTGGTGGCGGGATATCAGGTTGAATATTCCTCGACCCCGTTCCTGTTGTTCATGGCGGGCGAATATATCGCCATCTTCCTGATGTGCGCGCTGATTTCGCTGCTGTTCTTCGGGGGTTGGCTTTCGCCGATACCGGGTATCCCGGACAGCCCGCTGTGGATGGTGGCGAAGATGAGCTTCTTCTTCTTCATGTTCGCCATGGTTAAGGCGATCGTGCCGCGCTACCGCTATGACCAGCTGATGCGGATTGGCTGGAAGGTCTTCCTGCCCCTGTCGCTGGGCTGGGTGGTTCTGGTGGCGTTCCTTGCAAAATTCGAAGTGCTTGGTGGGTTTTGGGCCCGCTGGGCGATTGGGGGCTGATCATGGGTCCGGCACGCACGACCGACTATACCCGCGCGGCGAAATATTTCCTGCTGGCCGACTTCTGGGCCGGGCTGCGGCTGGGGCTGCGCTATTTCTTCGCACCGAAGGCCACGCTGAACTATCCGCACGAAAAGGGGCCGCTTTCCCCGCGCTTTCGTGGCGAACACGCGCTGCGCCGCTATCCGAACGGTGAGGAACGCTGCATTGCCTGCAAGCTGTGCGAGGCGATCTGCCCGGCGCAGGCGATCACCATTGATGCCGAGCCCCGCGACGACGGCAGCCGCCGCACCACGCGTTATGACATCGACATGACCAAGTGCATCTATTGCGGCTTCTGCCAAGAGGCCTGCCCGGTGGATGCGATTGTCGAAGGGCCAAATTTCGAATTCGCCACCGAGACGCGCGAAGAACTGTTCTATGACAAGGCCAGACTTCTGGCGAATGGCGACCGTTGGGAAGCCGAGATTGCGCGCAATCTCGAACTCGACGCGCCTTACCGGTAAGGACAGATCATGACCGAGGAATTCCAGAAACTTTTCGCGCAGATGATGGAGCAGGGCCAGCAGATGGCACGTGCCTTCAATCCTGCGTCGGAAACGTTCAAGGCCCCCGGTTTTGACAAGATCTGGCCGACGATGCCGGCGGACATGATGGAAATGTGGTTTGGCAAGACCTTCAACCGTGAAGGTTTGGATGCCAAGACCCGGCTTTTGGTCACCATCGCCGCATTGACGGTTCTGGGCGCGCAGGGCGAGCCGCAGCTGGCGCTGACGATCCGCCATGCGCTGGAGGCAAAGGCCACCAAGCGCGAAATCGCGGAAGTGATCTATCAGATGAGCATGTTCGGCGGGCTGCCCGCCATGACCAAGGCGCTGGAAGTGGCGCAAAAGGTCTTTGACGAAACGGGAGACAGTGCATGACGGTCGCGGTTTTTGCCTTTTACCTTTTTGCGATAACTGCGGTGATTGCAGCACTTGGCGTGGTGATTTCGCGCAATCCGGTGCATTCGGTGCTGTGGCTGATCCTGACCTTCCTGTCGGCCTCGGGGCTGTTCGTGCTGCTGGGGGCCGAGTTCGTGGCGATGCTGCTGATCATCGTCTATGTCGGCGCGGTGGCGGTTTTGTTCCTGTTCGTGGTGATGATGCTGGACGTGGATTTCGCCGAGCTGAAGGGCGAGATGGCCAAATACATGCCGCTGGGCCTGCTGATCGGGGTGGTGGTGCTGATGCAGCTTGGCATCGTTTTCGGCGGCTGGACCACGGCGGAAACCGCGGAAGCCGCGCGCACGGCGGTGACGCCGGACGGGGTGGAGAATACCGCCGCCATCGGCCTGCTGCTTTATGACAAATACATCCACCTATTCCAGCTGGCGGGGCTGATCCTGCTGGTGGCGATGATCGGGGCGATCGTTCTGACTTTGCGGCACAGGAAGGACGTGAAGCGCCAGAACGTGCTGCACCAGATGTGGCGCGACCCGGCCAAGGCGATGGAACTGATGGATGTGAAGCCGGGGCAGGGGCTGTGATGCTGAGGATTTGCCTTGCCTTGGTGGCGCTATATCCGGGTGTGTTTTCGCAAGCTTGGGGCTGCGAACCCATGATTTTTGGTCGGTTTGCCGATACCAGCGCCTACAGCAAGCCAATAAAAATTAACCCGGACTGCAGCTTCGATCACGAGTTCGTCGTCAAAGAAGCGACTTACAAAGTATTGGCCTCTATCTCGGCGGGCGCGGTGCGTGACTTGGGAAACGGACGCGTGGCACAGCGTGTTTCTAACGGCGGGTCTTGCTCGCTAACTGAGCAGCTTCTGTTTATCGACTGTGCGACCGCGGACCTTATCGCAATCGAGGGTATCCATCCAAAAAGAGACTGGGAAATCGGCGGTCTTTCAGAGCGCAGAGTAGAGGATATTCAGAAGCCGAAGGGGCCAATCGAACTAGGCCCCAACAGTTCGATCGCAGGGCTAGTTAAAATTGCTGAAGCGAACGGCTTCAACTACAAGCGCGACCTTGAGGACGAACTTGCGGGGCTTAAACGCAAGAACCGCTATGACCCGTTCTGCGGCTGCAAACTCTATTACCCCGACCTCGCGGAGGCATCGCAATGATCACCCTGACCCACTACCTTGGCGTTGCCGCCGCTTTGTTCGTGATCGGCATCTTTGGCATCTTCCTGAACCGGAAGAACGTGATCGTCATCCTGATGTCGATCGAACTGATGCTGCTGGCGGTGAACATCAACTTCGTCGCTTTTTCGAGCTTCCTGCATGATCTGGCCGGGCAGGTTTTCACCATGTTCGTGCTGACCGTTGCCGCCGCCGAGGCGGCGATTGGCCTTGCGATCCTTGTTTCCTTTTTCCGCAACCGCGGGACTATCGACGTCGAAGACGTCAACGTGATGAAAGGCTGAGTTCGGATGTTGCAGTTCATTCTTCTTGCACCTCTGGCGGCCGCGATCATCGCGGGGTTTGGCTGGCGGATCATCGGCGAGACGGCGGCACTGGTGCTGACCACGGGCGTGTTGTTCGCGGCTTGCGCGCTTTCGTGGGTCACGTTCCTGACCTTCGACGGGGTGACCCAGCATATCCACCTGCTTAACTGGATCCAGTCGGGCAGTCTGGACACCGAATGGTCGATCCGGTTGGACCGGCTGACGGCGATCATGCTGATCGTGGTCAATACCGTGTCGGCGTTGGTGCATCTTTATTCCTGGGGCTACATGGCCCATGACGTGAACTGGAGCCATGACGAACGCTACAAGGCGCGGTTCTTCGCGTATCTGTCGTTCTTCACCTTTGCCATGCTGATGCTGGTGACGGCTGACAATCTGGTGCAGATGTTCTTTGGCTGGGAGGGCGTGGGCGTTGCCTCGTACCTGCTGATCGGTTTCTATTATAAGAAACCCAGCGCCAATGCGGCGGCGATCAAGGCCTTTGTGGTCAACCGGGTGGGCGACTTCGGCTTTGCGCTGGGAATTTTCGGCCTGTTCTACATGGTCGATTCCATCCGTATGGATGATGTGTTTGCGGCCGCGCCCAAGCTGGCGGAAAGCCAGATCGGGTTCCTGTGGACCGAATGGAATGCGGCGAACCTGCTGGCGGTGTTGTTGTTCATCGGTGCGATGGGCAAGTCGGCGCAGTTGGGTCTGCACACCTGGTTGCCTGATGCGATGGAAGGCCCGACCCCGGTTTCGGCGCTGATCCATGCGGCAACGATGGTGACGGCGGGGGTGTTCCTTGTCTGCCGGATGTCGCCCTTGTTCGAATATGCGCCCGAGGCCAAGACCTTTGTCATCTATGTGGGGGCCGCGACCGCCTTCTTTGCAGCCACCGTGGGTCTGGTGCAGAATGACATCAAACGGGTGATCGCCTATTCGACCTGTTCGCAGTTGGGCTACATGTTCGTGGCGGCAGGCGCCGGGGTTTACGGGGCGGCGATGTTCCACCTGTTCACCCATGCATTCTTCAAGGCGATGCTGTTTTTGGGCGCCGGTTCAGTCATCCATGCGATGCACCATGAGCAGGACATGCGCCATTACGGTGCCCTGCGCAAAAAGATCCCGCTGACTTTCTGGGCGATGATGATCGGCACCTTTGCGATTACCGGCGTGGGCATTCCGCTGACCCAGATCGGTTTCGCGGGCTTCCTTTCGAAGGATGCGATCATCGAGTCCGCTTATGCCAGCGGCGTTGGCTTTGCCTTCTGGGCGCTGGTGGTGGCGGCCTGCTTTACCAGCTTCTATTCCTGGCGGCTGATTTTCCTGACGTTCTACGGTGAGGCGCGCTGGGGGCACCATGGCGGCCATGGCCACGACGACCATGCCCACGAGCCGCATGAAAGCCCAGCGGTGATGACGCTGCCTTTGGGCATTCTTGCCCTTGGTGCGGTCTTTGCGGGCATGATCTGGTACAATGATTTCTTTGGCGATCATGCCAAGGTATCGGCCTTCTTCAATCTGGCGGAACATGAGGTTGCGGCGGCAGAAGCCACTACCGAAACCGCCACCGGCGAGGCCGCAGCAACCGAAGGTGAAGCGACCGAGGCGGCGCATGGGGCCGAAGGGGCCGCCCCGCAGGGCGCCATCTTCATGGGGGCGGACAATCATGTGATGGAAGAGGCGCACGAGGCCCCGAACTGGGTCAAGGTTTCGCCGTTCATCGCCATGGTGATCGGTTTTGCCACCGCCTGGCTGTTCTACATCAAGAACCCGTCTTTGCCGGGGCGGCTGGCCGCACAGCAGCCGATCCTTTACCGGTTCCTCTTGAACAAATGGTACTTCGATGAAGTCTACGACTTCCTCTTCGTCCGCAGCGCCAAAGCCTTTGGTCACTTCCTGTGGAAGAAGGGCGACGGCAATGTGATCGACGGGTCGATCAACGGTGTGGCGATGGGGATCATTCCGTTCTTTACCCGTCTGGCCGGTCGGGTGCAGTCCGGCTACCTTTTCCACTATGCATTCGCCATGGTCATCGGCATCGCCGTTCTTCTGGTCTGGATGACGCTCTCGGGGGGCGCGCACTAATGGGCAATCTGCTTTCCATCGTCACTTTCCTGCCCATTGTTGCGGCATTGGTTCTGGCGCTATTCCTGCGGGGCAATGATGCGGCCGCGCAACGCAATGCCAAATGGCTGGCGCTGATCACCACGACGGCGACCTTCGTCATCTCGCTTGTGGTGCTGTGCGGCTTTGATCCGGCCAACACCGGCTTTCAGTTCGTCGAGGAGCGGCCCTGGATCATGGGGCTTAACTACAAGCTTGGCGTCGACGGGATTTCGGTTCTGTTCGTGCTGCTGACCACATTCCTGATGCCGATCACCATCCTGTCCTGCTGGGGTGTTGAAAACCGGGTGAAGGAATACATGATCGCCTTTCTGGTGCTGGAAGGGCTGATGATCGGGGTTTTCGTGGCGCTGGATCTGGTGCTGTTCTACCTGTTCTTCGAGGCGGGTCTGATCCCGATGTTCCTGATCATCGGTATCTGGGGCGGCAAGGAGCGGATATATGCCGCCTTCAAGTTCTTCCTATATACGTTCCTTGGTTCGGTACTGATGCTGGTCGCCATGATCGCCATGTACCGCGATGCGGGCACGACCGATATTCCGACGCTGATGACCCATGTGTTCGCGTCTGAAACCATCAGCCTTTGGGGCTTTCCGATTGTCGGCGGGGTGCAGACGCTTTTGTTCCTGGCCTTCTTTGCCAGTTTCGCGGTGAAGATGCCGATGTGGCCGGTGCATACCTGGCTGCCGGATGCGCACGTTCAGGCGCCCACGGCGGGGTCGGTGGTGCTGGCGGCGATTTTGCTGAAGATGGGCGGTTACGGGTTCCTGCGATTCAGCCTGCCGATGTTCCCGGTGGCATCCGACCATCTGTCGGGGCTGGTCTTCTGGATGTCGGCGATTGCGATTGTTTATACGTCACTGGTGGCGCTGGCGCAGTCGGACATGAAAAAGCTGATCGCTTATTCGTCAGTGGCGCACATGGGCTATGTGACGATGGGGATCTTTGCCGCCAATCAGCAGGGCGTTGATGGGGCGATCTTCCAGATGCTGTCGCACGGCTTCATTTCGGGGGCGTTGTTCCTTGGCGTTGGCGTCATCTATGACCGGATGCACACGCGCGAGATTGACGCTTATGGCGGTCTGGTGAACCGGATGCCGGCCTATGCGATGATCTTCATGTTCTTCACCATGGCCAATGTGGGTCTGCCGGGCACGTCGGGCTTTGTCGGTGAATTCCTGACGCTGATGGGGATTTTCCAGGTGAATACCTGGGCGGCGGCAGTGGCCACCAGTGGCGTCATCCTTTCGGCGGCCTATGCGCTGTGGCTTTACCGCCGGGTGGTGATGGGCGAGTTGGTCAAGGACAGCCTGAGGGGAATCAAGGACATGTCCTTGCGCGAAAAGGCGGTGATGGCGCCCCTGATCGCCATGACCCTGCTGCTGGGGATATATCCGGCGGTTGTCACCGACCGCATCGGCCCTTCGGTAGCCCAGCTTGTTGCAAACTATCATGCCGCTCTGCCCGCCGATGCGGGCGGGCAAGTGGCCAGCGAATAAGGAAGCCCGTCCGTGGAACAGTTTGATTTCCCAATCGTTCTTCCCGAAATTGCGCTGTCGGTCTATGCGATGGCGGCGCTGCTGGTGGCGGTTTACACCGGAAAGGACGGGCTTGCCCGCATCGTAACCTGGGCCACCGTCGCGGTCATGCTGGCGCTGGCGGCCTGGATCGGCCTGACCGGCCGGCCCGAAGGCGTGGCCTTTGGCGGGGCGATTGTGGCGGATGCCTTTTCGCGGTTTGCGATGGTGACGATCCTGCTGGCGGCGGCAGGGGTTCTTGCGATGTGCGAATCGCATCTGCGCCAGACCGGGCAGGCGCGTTTCGAATATCCGATCCTGATCAGTCTGGCCGTAGTGGGCATGATGGTGATGGTGTCAGCCGGTGACCTTATGTCGCTTTACATGGGGCTGGAGCTGCAATCACTGGCGCTTTATGTGGTGGCGTCGTTCCGCCGCGACAATCTGAAATCGACCGAGGCCGGCCTGAAGTACTTCGTGCTTGGCGCGCTGTCGTCGGGGCTGCTGCTTTATGGCGCCTCGCTGACCTATGGGTTCACCGGGACCACCCTGTTCAGCGGCATTGCCGCGACAATTGCAGCGGGCCATGTTTCGACAGGCCTGCTGTTCGGGCTGGTGTTCCTGATCACCGGTCTGGCATTCAAGGTGTCCGCCGTGCCCTTCCACATGTGGACGCCCGACGTCTACGAAGGCGCGCCCACTCCGGTTACGGCGTTCTTTGCGACCGCGCCGAAAGTTGCCGCGATGGGGCTGTTCGCACGGGTGATGTTTGACGGGTTTGGCAATGCGGTCAGCGACTGGAGTCAGGTTGTGGCGCTTTTGGCCACGCTGTCGATGTTCCTTGGCGCGATTGCGGCGATTGGTCAGCGCGATATCAAGCGCCTGATGGCCTATTCCTCGATCGCGCATATGGGCTTTGCGTTGGTCGGCCTTGCGGCCGGGACCGAAGGCGGGGTCAAGGCGATGCTGACCTATATGGCGGTCTATGTGGCGATGAACCTTGGCACCTTCGCCTTCATCCTGTCGATGGAGAAGGACGGGCGGCCCACGACTGACATCCAGGACCTGAACATGCTGGCCAAGCGCGAGCCGACCAAGGCGATGGCGCTTCTGGTTCTGATGTTCTCGCTGGCGGGGGTGCCGCCGATGCTGGGCTTCTTTGCCAAGTTCGGGGTGCTGAAGGCGGCGGTGGATGCCAACATGAGCTGGCTGGCGCTGGCGGGTGCCGTCGCGTCTGTGATCGGGGCCTTCTACTACCTGCGGCTTGTCTTCTACATGTACTTCGGCACTGAGGCCAAAGGCATGGAAAGCCGCATGGCACCGGTGCAGTGGGTCATGCTGATGGGGGCGGCGCTGGTGATGATCCTTGGCGTCGTGAACCTGTTTGGCATCGAAAATGCCGCAGCCCTGGCGGCAGAGGCCCTTGTCCGCTGATCCAAACCTTTGGCCGCAAGGCTATGCGCGCCATGTGCTGGCCGAGGTTGACAGCACCAATTCTGAAGCCGCACGTCTGGCCCAAAACCTGACCCAGCCCAGCTGGATCATGGCGCGGCGCCAGACAGCGGCGCGCGGGCGGCGCGGGAGGGTATGGATCAGCTCCGAGGGTAATTTCGCCGCCAGCCTGCTGATGCGCCCGGCAGGTGATCCGGGGCAGGCGGCGTTGCGCAGTTTTGTGGCGGCATTGGCGCTGGCTGACGCTTTGGGAACGGTCTGCGGCCCTACGGCGCAGATCACACTAAAATGGCCCAATGACGTGTTGCTGAACGGCGGCAAGGTGGCGGGTATTCTGCTGGAAAGCGCCGGGCAGGGACGGGGCCTTAGCCATCTGATCATAGGGATCGGGGTCAACCTTGTGGCGGCCCCCCCGCCCGAAGCGGTGGAGCCGGGCGCGATGAAGCCGGTTTCGGTGCAGAATGAAACCGGGCTGGTCATTGTGCCGGAAGAATTCCTGAATTACCTGGCAAATGCCTTTGCGCGCTGGGAGATGCAGTTCGCTGCATACGGCTTTGCGCCTATTCGCACCGCCTGGTTGCAGCGCGCGGCCCGGCTGGGGCAGAAGATCATGGCGCGGACGATGACCGAAACCATTGAAGGCACCTTCGAGACGCTGGCCGAGGACGGGTCTTTGGTGCTGAATACCGGCAATGGCCGCCGCACGCTTCCGGCGGCGGACGTGTTTTTCTGAAAGGGCCCCCATGCTTTTGTGCATCGACTGCGGGAATACCAATACGGTCTTTTCGGTCTGGGATGGGGCGAAGTTCATCGCCATCTGGCGCATATCAACTTCGCATCTGCGTACGGCGGATGAATATTTCGTTTGGCTTTCGACGCTGATCGCGGCCGCGAAGCTGGACTTGGACGTGACGGACGCGATCATCTCTTCGACGGTGCCGCGTGTGGTTTTCAATTTGCGGGTATTGTGTGATCGCTATTTCGGGTGCCGCCCGCTGGTGGTGGGGCGGCCTGGCTGCGTGCTGCCGGTGGCGCCGCGTGTCGATCTAGGCACCACGGTCGGCCCTGACCGGCTGGTCAATACGGTAGCGGGGTTCGCGCGCCACGGCGGCGATCTGATTGTGGTGGACTTTGGCACCGCGACCACATTCGACGTGGTAGATAGCGACGGGGCCTATATTGGCGGTGCGATTGCGCCGGGCGTGAACCTGTCGCTTGAGGCGCTGCATATGGCGGCGGCCGCGCTGCCCCACGTTGATGTTACCAAACCGACGCAGGCGATCGGCACCAATACGGTTGCCTGTATGCAATCGGGCATCTACTGGGGCTACGTGGGCCTTGTCGAAGGGTTGGTCCGGCAAATCCGCGCCGAACGAGGGCGCAAGATGAAGGTGATCGGGACCGGGGGCTTGGCCTCGCTGTTCGATCAAGGCACAGAGATATTTGACAGCATCGAAGATGATCTGACGATGCACGGGCTGGTGTTGATACACGGCCACAACAAGGAACTGGAAAAACTATGAGCAATGAACGCCTGATTTATCTGCCGTTGGGCGGTGCTGGCGAGATTGGCATGAACTGCTACGTCTATGGCTATGGTGCGCCGGGAAAGGAACGGCTGATTGTTGTCGATCTGGGCGTGGCCTTCCCGGATATGGACAGCTCGCCCGGCGTCGATCTGATCATGGCGGATGTAGCCTGGCTGGAAGCGAACCAGAAGCGGATTGAAGCGATCTTCATCACCCATGCGCACGAAGACCATGTGGGCGGGCTGGGCCATCTGTGGCCGCGACTGCGGGTACCGGTCTATGCGCGCAAATTCACAGCGGCGATTGCCGCGATGAAGATGGAAGAGGCGGGGCAACCGTCGGATGTGATCCGCATCGTGGCGGCGCGCCCGGAGGTGGTTACCGCGGGGCCGTTCAAGGTGCAGTTCGTGCCGGTCAGCCATTCGATCCCGGAAAGTGCGGCGCTGATCATCGACACGCCTGCCGGTCGTCTGGTTCATTCGGGCGATTTCAAGCTGGACGGGAACCCGGTGGTGGGCGAGGCGTTCGACCCCGAGGAATGGCACAAGATTGCCCACGAAGCGGGCGGGGTTCAGGCGCTGACCTGCGATTCCACCAACGTTTTTTCGCTGCATCCGGGGCGGTCGGAATCAACATTGGCCCAGCCGCTTTCGGAACTGATCGGCAAGCAGGGCGGAATGGTGGTAGCGACCACTTTCGCCTCGAACGTGGCACGACTGAAGACCCTGGCCGAGGCAGGCCGCATGGCCGGGCGGTCGATCTGCCTTTTGGGGCGGGCGATGAACAAGATGGTTACGGCGGCCCAGCAAACCGGGATCCTGACCGGTTTTCCGCAAATCCTTACGCCGGAAGAGGCAGAGGAGGTCGGGCGCGGTAATCTGATGCTGATCGTCACCGGCAGCCAGGGCGAACGGCGCGCCGCGTCGGCGCAGTTGTCGCGCGGAAAATATCTGGGGCATGAGCTGAAGAAGGGCGATCTGTTTCTGTTTTCGTCGAAGACGATTCCCGGCAACGAGAAGGGCGTGATCGGCATCATGAACGCCCTGTCGGAAAAGGGTGTCGACATTGTCGATGATCAGGGTGGGCTTTACCATGTGTCGGGCCACGCCAATCGCCCGGATCTGGAAGCGGTGCATGAACTTCTGCGCCCGAAGATACTGATCCCGATGCATGGCGAACATCGCCATTTGCGCGAACATGCGGGGCTGGCGGCGGCCAAGGGGATTGCCTCGGCGGTGGTCACCAATGGGATGATGATGTCGCTGTCGGGCGATAGACCAGTGGTGGTCGAACAGATTGAGACGGGGCGGACATATCTGGACGGGTCGGCGATGATCGGGGCGCTGGACGGGGTGGTACGCGACAGAATCCGCATGGCGCTGAACGGGCTGGTACTGGCAACGGTTATTGTAGACGAGGACAATCAGCCGCTTGGCGATGCCTGGGTTGAACTGATGGGCCTGCCCGACGCCGGACGAAGCAAGCGCATTCTGGCCGACGAAATGGAGCGGGAGCTGTCGGATTTCCTGGGCAAGGCGCCGGCCAAGCTGGTGTCGGACGATGCAAAGCTGGAAGAAGCAATCAAGCGCAGCGTGCGCAAGGTGGCGATGGAAGAGGTCGGCAAAAAGCCCGAGGTCATTGTGGTGATCAGCCGCCTTGTTGCCGAATGACGCGGGCCTGATCTACCTTTTGACTGGCTAATGAAAAAGCCCCGGATGCTGATCCGGGGCTTTTTTTTTTGGGGCCTTCGGCGCGGGGGTTGCGCACCGCTTTTCCGCTTAGTCGTCGTGGGGTGTTTCAACCCGTGCAAGGCCGCGCATCAGGAAGTCAGGCACATGATCGCCCATGCCGACAACCGGGGTGTCCCGGTCATCGCGGCCATGACGGCGATGATCGCGACGCGGTTCGTTGCGATTCTCTGGACGGTCATCCCGACGTGGTTCGCGGGCTTCTTCCCGTCGTGGTTCGCGCGGTTCTTCCCGTCGTGGCTCGCGGTGGTCTTCCCGGCGGGTTTCCCGAACCTCTTCGGTACGCACTTCCGGCCGGTCTTCGCGGCGTTCGCGGCGCTGGGGACGCGGGGCAGGCGCTTCGACGGCAGGTTCGGCCACAAGGATCGGCGCGACGGTGGGCAGCGGTTCCATCGCCGCTTGCTGGCCGTGCGGCTTGATCACTCGTTCGCGCTTTTCGTCGCGCGGTTTGGCCTTGGCACCGCCGCGTCCGGGGCGTTCGTCGTCCTTGCGGGCCGGGCGTTGGGCGGCTTCTGAGAGTTCGAACCCCTCGGGGATTGCGCCCCGCGGGATCGGCCTTTTTACCAAAGCTTCGATGGCGTCGAGGTATTTCTGGTCGGACGGCGTGCAGATGGAAATGGCAACACCCTTGCGCCCGGCGCGGCCGGTGCGGCCGATGCGGTGGACGTAATCTTCGGCGTGGCTTGGCAGGTCGAAGTTGAAGACGTGGCTGACTGCGGGGATATCAAGCCCGCGCGCGGCGACGTCCGAGGCGACGAGGAAGCGCAGGCTGCCGTCGCGGAAGCCGTCCAGCGTTTTCATCCGCTGGCTTTGTTCCAGATCGCCGTGGATCGGTGCCGCATCAAGCCCGTGGGCCTTCAGCGACTTGGCCAGAATATCCACTTCGGTCTTGCGGTTGCAAAACAGGATGGCGTTGGTGCAGGCGTCGCCTTCGGCGGCGATGATCGCGCGCAGAAGTTCACGCTTTTGCTTGGCGGTCTGATCCTTGCGGGTGGGGGCCAGTTCGATCAGCCGCTGTTCGATGGTTTCCGAGGTGGTCGCCTGACGCGCCACTTCGATTTTGACCGGGCTGTGCAGGAACGTCTTGGTGATCCGTTCGATTTCCGGCGCCATTGTGGCGCTGAAGAACAGGGTTTGCCGGGTGAAGGGGGTCAGCTGGAAGATGCGTTCGATATCGGGAATGAAGCCCATATCGAGCATGCGGTCGGCTTCGTCGACCACCATGATCTGCACGCCGGTCAGCAACAGCTTGCCGCGTTCGAAATGGTCAAGCAGGCGGCCGGGGGTGGCGATCAGCACATCTACGCCACGGTCGATCAGCTTGTCTTGTTCGCCGAACGAGACGCCGCCGATCAGCAGGGCCTTGGTCAGTTTGGTGTGCTTGGCGTAGGTGTCGAAATTTTCGGCTACTTGGGCGGCCAGTTCGCGGGTCGGCGCCAGAACCAGGCTGCGCGGCATCCGCGCCCGTGCGCGGCCACGCCCAAGGCGGGTGATCATCGGCAGAACGAAACTTGCGGTTTTGCCGGTGCCAGTCTGGGCGATGCCCAGAACATCCTTGCCTTCCAGCGCAGGGGGAATGGCGCCTTCCTGGATCGGGGTCGGGGTTTCATAACCCGCTTCGACAATGGCCTTGAGGACCAGCGGGTCCAGGTTGAGATCGGAAAATTTGGTCATATGCGTCCATCAGTCTGCGGTATCGGACCGCAAGGGTGAAGGGACGCGAATGATCGGGCGCCCCAGAGCTTTTGCCCGCCGGATGCGGGGTGGGCCCGCCCTAACGGAAAAGGCCGCAAACGTCAATCTGAAGGGCGCGCAAATGCGAACGCCGCTCGCGGGGGCTGATGCGAGCGGCGTTCCTCTTTGACCATGTCGCCGGTGCGGCAGCGCTATGGTTTGGGGTGTTTGGGTTACGTCCGGCGGCGGCGCAGGGCAGCAGCGGCACCCAGGGCCGACAGAAGCATGAAGCCAGCTGCCGGAAGCGGGACCGGGGCGGTATCAAGCCGGATCCCGGCAAGATGGTCTGCGCTGTCGGTGCCTGACCGGTTGGTGACCAGCATGCTGACGGTGTAGGTGCCGGGTGTGAAGTGGCGAACCCACGAGGAATAATTGCTGTTGGTCAGAGCCGCCGAGTAGTTCTGGCCAATCGAAGTGGTGGTCTGCGTCGGGAGCGAGGAGGTGCCGAACGAGACGTTGTTGACGAAGACTTCAAACTGATCGCCGGCCTTGAACCCGTCGGCCAGGGAGAGCAAGCCACCACCGGTCAGGGTGAAGGTGAAGACCTTGTAAGCCATCGTGCCGACCGCGCCGAAGGCAAAACGGTTCCAGCCGCTGTCAATGCTTAGCGTAGCTGCCGAGGCCCCACCCGAGATCAGCAGCGTGGCTGCGACCGCGAGCGCCTTGAAAGACAGATGTTTCATGATAGTTTCCGATCCCACCAAATTCGGATCCTCTATGGCAATGAAATCGGACAAAATTTTGACGGAATTCAACTGTTTCCGCCAGCATGGATAAATCGCATTTCTTGGCGGCACTGTCGCGGAAACCTGCGGAAAAGCCCTGTGAACTGTGGCAAAGGCCCAGCGGTTTCAGGTTGGGGAAAGGTGGAATTGCGGTGCAAATGTGATTCGATTTTTCGAAGTGCCGCAATCTTGCCGCAATTCAGGTCCGCGCGGGCGGGTTGCCGCGCGGCCCTTTGGTCACACCATCATCTCTTTCGTCGCCGTAAGCTTCAGTTCCGGGTGATCGCGCACGATGCGGTCAATGTCCCACTGCAGGCGGGTGAGGTAGACGATATCGCCGTCATGGTCGTGGGCGATATGGCCCTTGTTGGCGGCGACGAACTTGTCCAGATCCGGTTTCGGCCCCGAAACCCAGCGGGCCGAGGTGAATTGCGAGCCTTCAAAGCGCACTGGCAGGGAATATTCCTGTTCGATCCGGCTGGCCAGAACCTCGAATTGCAGGGCGCCGACGACGCCGACGATGAAGCCGGAGCCGATGGCGGGTTTGAAGACCTTGGCGGCACCTTCTTCGGCGAACTGCATCAGCGCCTTTTCAAGGTGCTTGGCCTTCATCGGGTCGCCCGCGCGCACGGTTTGCAGAAGCTCGGGCGCGAAGGACGGGATGCCGGTGAAACGCAGGGATTCGCCTTCGGTCAGCGCATCGCCGATCCTGAGTTGCCCGTGGTTCGGAATGCCGATGATGTCGCCTGCCCACGCCTCTTCGGCCAGTTCGCGGTCGGCGGCCAGGAACATCACCGGGTTTGCGATTGCCATCTGCTTTTTCGAGCGGACATGCAGAAGTTTCATGCCGCGTTCAAAATGGCCCGAGGCGAGGCGGACAAAGGCCACGCGGTCGCGGTGTTTGGGGTCCATGTTGGCCTGAACCTTGAAGACAAAGCCCGCGACCTTGTCCTCTTGCGGGGCGATGGTGCGTTCGGCGGCCTTTTGCGGCTGGGGTTCGGGGCCGTATTCGCCGATTCCGGACATCAGTTCCTTGACGCCGAAGGAATTGATCGCTGACCCGAACCAGATTGGCGTCATGTGACCTTCAAGGAAGGACTGGCGATTGAAGGCGGGGAGCAGTTCGCGTGCCATTTCCAGATCGTCGCGCAGTTTGGCCAGCAGGTCTGCGGGAACGTAGTCGGCCAGTCTGGGGTCATTCAGCCCGTCGATCTTGATGCTTTCGGCCACGCGGTTGCGGTCGGCGCGGTCCATCAGTTCCAGCCGGTCGTGCAGCATGTCGTAACAGCCGATGAAATCGCGGCCGACCCCGATGGGCCAGGATGCAGGGCTGACATCGATGGCCAGATTTTCCTGAATTTCGTCGATGATTTCGAAGGTGTCGCGGCTTTCGCGGTCCATCTTGTTACAGAAGGTCAGGATCGGCAGATCGCGCAGGCGGCAGACCTCGAACAATTTGCGGGTCTGGCTTTCCACGCCTTTCGCGCCGTCGATCACCATGATCGCGGCATCCACGGCGGTCAGCGTTCGGTAAGTGTCTTCGGAAAAATCCGAGTGACCGGGGGTGTCGACCAGATTGAAGCGGAAAGGGCCGAAGTCGAAGGACATGGCCGAGGCGGAAACCGAAATGCCGCGTTCCTGTTCCATCTTCATGAAGTCGGACCGTGTGCGGCGGGCTTCACCTTTGGCGCGCACCTGTCCGGCCATCTGGATGGCGCCGCCGAACAGCAGGAACTTTTCGGTCAGGGTCGTCTTGCCGGCATCCGGGTGCGAAATGATCGCGAAGGTGCGTCTGCGGGCAATTTCCGGCGGCAGGGTGGGGCGGTTTGTCATCTGATCCATCATGGGGGCGGGGTTTAGCCGAAGGTCGGGTGCGGCGCAATTGCGCCATGAACGCCAAGGGCTACTGCTGTCCGAGCAAATTGGCGCGACCGCCGGCATCGAGAACGGCGCGGGTCGCTTCGGTTCCGTAGTGCTGGCTTTGCTTCAGGCCGGGGAACCGTTCTGTCAGTTCGGCCGCCAATGTTTCGGGCAGCATGCGGACCGTGGTTTCATTGACCATCAGGCTTTCGGCCGGAATGCCTTCGGCAAAAATGATCTCGTGCCGGTCGAAGACAAGGCTGTAATAGTCTATGTAGCCGCCTTCGCGGCGCCAGACACGGTCGTCGTCAACCAGATGCTTGGCCTGCACCAGCACTTCGGCGTCATTGCCAAGGCGGTGCGGGCCACGCTGATAGATGAAGATGCGGTGATGCGGGCTGACCACGAGATCGCCCGTATTGCCAAGCGCACCCGCGGAAATGACCACGGGCGCGAAGGATCCCGTGGCGCGCAAGGTTGCCTTTCCGATCCAGCGAACCGGCTGAGGGCCGTTGTTGCGCGTCAGGATCAGGTCGCCGGGGCGCAGGCTTTCGATCACGTCGGGGCGCCCGCCCGGACGGGTGATCATCGTGCCGGCCGCGAATGACACGCAGATCACATCCGACAGGCGCAGATTGGTGAAATCCGTGCCGACATCGACAAGCGTATATTCAGTGCGCGGCACCATCGGGGAAAGCGGCAGCGCCAGGGTCGTCTCTGACGCAAGGTGACGCAGGGTGACAATGGCGAGTCGTTCGCCGTCGGGGCCAAGCAGTGTCAGCAGGGCCAGCGGCTGGATCGGGTCACCGGCTGCACCAACCTCTGTTCCAGATCCCAAAAACTGCGGGCCGGCGCTTTTTGGGCCACGCGCCAGAACAAGACGTTTGGCGCGGGCTTCGGGCTTCAGGCGATAAATGTCGCCGGGCATGCAATCGCCGATTCCTCCGATCGGATCACCCAGATTGGCCCCGCCAGATACGCGTATTGCGCCGGCCGCATAGGCGGATACGGCATGGCCGGGAAGGTTTTCTGTCGGGTGGTCCATCGGGTGATCCTAATGTGCGCGGGGGCAAAAGGGTCAAGCGGAAAATGGCGCGGGTCTGGTCAAATCCGGGGGTTCAGTTAGTCTGGCGACAGGAAAACGAGGTGATCATGGATTTGGGTATTCGCGGACGGCGGGCTTTGGTGACGGCGGCGTCGAAAGGGTTGGGGCGAGGTTGTGCGGCGGCCTTGGCCGAGGCGGGGGTGGATCTGGTAATCAATGCCCGCGGCGCAGAGGCACTGGCCGCGACGGCCGCGGATTTGCGCGCGCGTTACAGTGTCGCCGTGACGGCGGTGGCGGGTGATATCACCGACGCGGGCGCGCGCTCAGAAGTGCTGGCGGCGGCGGGGCCTGCGGATATTCTGGTCACGAACGCCGGGGGGCCGCCGCCCGGACTTTGGTCGGACTGGACGCGCGACGATTTCATCCGGGCGTTGGATGGCAATATGCTGACGCCGATCGCGCTGATGCAGGCGATGTTGCCGGGGATGATCGCGCGAGGGTGGGGGAGGGTGGTCAATATCACATCGCAGTCGGTCAAGGCGCCGATCCCGCAACTGGGTCTGTCGAACGCGGCCCGCGCCGGGCTGACCGGCTTTGTCGGCGGTACCGCGCGGCAGGTGGCCCCGCATGGGGTGACGATCAACAACCTGCTGCCGGGGATTCACGCCACGGACCGGGCGGTGTCGCTGGATGGTCCGGTGGCAAAGGCACAGGGCATCACGCTTGAGCAGGCGGCAGCCCAGCGGGCGGCAGGCATACCTGCGCGCCGCTATGGCACGGTCGAAGAGTTTGGCGCTATGTGTGCGTTCTTGTGTTCGCGGCACGCGGGTTACATCGTCGGCCAGAATATCCTGCTCGATGGTGGGGCGATGAATTCGACTCTTTGACGCTGGGGCGGGCGGCATGCTTGCGGCAGGGCGCCTGCCCTGCTATCGCAGGCACCAAAGCCCGAGTGTTTTCATCGGGCAAGGGGTGAGAGGCGCGTGAGCGAAGCAATTCCACGGCTTGAGGTGCAGAATCTGACGCGCGCGTTTGACGGGCTGCGGGTGGTGGATGACGTGTCCTTCACGATTCCGGCGGGGCAGGTGACCTGCCTTCTGGGTCCGTCGGGCTGCGGCAAGTCAACGACGCTGCGGATGATCGCTGGCGTAGACATGCAGGACAGCGGGCGGATTCTGGTTGATGGAAAGCTGATCTGCGACACGGTGTTCCGCATCCCGCCCGAGCGCCGGGCGATTGGGCTGATGTTTCAGGATTTCGCGCTGTTTCCGCATCTTTCGGTCGCCGAGAATGTGGCATTCGGACTGCAGCGCCGGGCGCCTGACCGGGCCGCACGGGTCGCAGACCTGCTGGGGCGGGTCAAGCTTTCGGGCTTTGGCGGGAAATATCCGCATGAGCTTTCCGGGGGGGAACAGCAAAGGGTAGCGCTTGCGCGCGCCTTGGCCCCGCGTCCGCAGATCCTGTTGATGGACGAGCCGTTTTCCGGTCTGGACGAGCGGCTGCGCGACGGGATCCGCGACGACACGCTGGCGCTATTGAAGGAGGAGGGGACGGCGGTTCTTCTGGTCACCCACGAGCCGCACGAAGCGATGCGGATGGCAGACGAGATATTGCTGATGCGCGGCGGAAAGATCGTGCAGCGCGGCGCGCCTTATAACCTTTACAATGCGCCGGTGGACCGGGCGGCGGCGGCGTTTTTCAGCGATGTGAATGTGCTGAACGGCACGGTGCAAGGTGCGCTGACCCATACGCCTTTCGGCGAATTTCTTGCCCCCGGCCTGCCGGACGGCACCCAGGTGGATATCATCATCCGCCCGCAGCACCTGAAGATAGATTTCGACCGCGCCGGGCGAGGCCCTGCACCGACCCCGCAGGACGGCACCGCTGCGCGTGCGGTGGTTGAAAGGGCGCGATTCCTGGGGCGCGAAAGCCTGGTCGAATTCCGGCTGGAGGAGGGTGGGGCAAGCCTGACGGCCACGGTTCCCGCGGTCTTTCTGCCCAAGGCCGGCACGCCCATGTGGCTGATGCTGCGCCGGGACCGCTGTTTCGTCTTTCCCAGCGCCTGAGCCACGCTTTTCATCTGCGGCGCGAGGCCGTCAGCCGGGCAAATGAGGTTTGTAGTCGGCCAGCGTCTTGCCCGGCTCGGGAAAGAAAACCTCTCCGGTGCGCTTCAGGTCTTGCACGAGGTCGATGCGGAACCCACGAAAATCCTTTCGTTTTTCGCACCAGGCGGTCAGGGTCCAGACCCGTCCCCAGTATTCCAGTTGCAAGGGGCGAATACGGCGATGGCTTTCGCGCCCGGCCAGATCGCGGTAGTGCATGTCCAGCTTTTCCGACCCGGTGATGGCGGCGCGCAAGAGCGGCAGGTGCGGGGCTGCGCGGGCCGCTTCGGGGCTGGCAAAGACGAAGGTGTTGACCGGGGGAACGGCGCCAGCAGCGGGCGAGACGGCGGCTATCTTCTGACCCAGCGTATGGGCCGCGTATGACAGGCCCGGATCGGCCGCACTGGCGACCAGCGCGATCCCAAGGCGCAGGGCTTCCATTTCCTGCAAGGTCAGGGCGACCGGGGGCAGGGTGATGGGGGCCGTCAGCATGTAACCGACGCCGCGTTCGCCTTCGACCGGCAGGCCGGACGATTGCAGTGTGGTCATATCGCGCCAGATCGTGCGGGTTGACACTTCCAGCCGCGCGGCCAGATCCGCCGCGCGGTGAAGTCTGCCATCCCGAAGGATCTGGATCAGGTCGAACAGCCGGTCAGAACGCATCGGCAGACCGTTGCCTGACCGGACCTTGCCGTCAAGCGGCTTTGGCCTTCTGTTGCAACAGAACTGGCGCGTGGGACATGCGGACCGACGGCCCGTCGATCATGGCCATGAAGGGGCCGGCGCCCGGATCGGACATGATCTTTGCGCCCGCTGCCCTGGCTTCGGCCAGGCTGGACCAAAGCACATGGTCGGTCCAGGTTCCGTCCTCGCTTTGGGTGAGGTTGCGGGTGATGAAGCCAGGGCAGGCGGCCAGGAACTGTTCCAGGCCACGGGCCGCTACCGTGACGGCTGCGGTGCTGTGGCCGGGCAGGGTGCGGAAGGTCACGATTTCGGCGGTAATCGAATCGGTCATGGTTCGTCTCCTTTCGGGGTTTTGCATGACGGGAGGATAGTGACATGCAACTGACATAAACCTGTCAGTTAATTGCAGGGGGAATGCCCGAAAAGTGACGGTCGCGCACACGATTCGGGCTTTGATCATGCCACTGGGTCCAATAGACGGTTAAAAGATGAATGCCGCGCTGCGCGGCTTTACGGAGGACATGAAAAATGCAGATGGGCCCATGGCAAATTCTGGTGATCGGCATCGTGGTGCTGATCCTTTTCGGCAGAGGCAAAGTCAGCAACCTGATGGGTGAGGTTGGCAAGGGTATCACCGCGTTCAAGAAGGGCGTCGCTGACGGCACCAAGGAAATTGATACCGCAGCCGCCGAGGCAGCAAAAGACGTGACCCCGACTGATAAAGACAAGGCCTGACACGATCAGGCTGACTGCTAGGAAAAGGGGCGTCTGACCCATGTTTGGCGATATCGGCTGGACCGAACTTTTGTTGATCGGCATTGTTGCGCTGATCGTTATCGGACCCGAGGACTTGCCGGAAATGTTCCGGCAGCTGGGGCGTTTCACCGCCAAGCTGCGGTCGATGTCGCGCGAGTTTTCGCGCGCCATGGAGCAGGCGGCGAAGGACGCGGGCATCAAGGATGTGGCCAAGGATATCAACGCGATAGCCTCGCCCAAGAATCTTGGAATGTCTGCGGTCAAGGATGCGGCCGATAAGTTCGAAAAGTGGGATCCGCTGAAGGCGGCCAAGGCGGCGTCTGCTGCCAAGGCCGCTTCTGCGACGCCGGTGCTGGCTGCTTCCCCGGCAGTGGCAGCCGCGCCCGTGGTGGCGGAAACGCCGCAGCCAGCCGCGCCGGAAGGTGCCGCCACGCAGGCGCTGCGGGAAAAACAGACCCAGCGAAAAGCCATCTTGCGCGAGGCGGCTGGCAAATTGAAGGCGGTTGATAGCACGGAGACTGCACCAGCAGCCGAGCTAAAACCGCGCGCAAAGGCATCAAAGCCTGTGGCGGAACCGAAAGTGTCGGCGAGGAAGCCTGCAGCGAAAGCCGCAGATGCCGCAACGGCGCCAACTGCCAAGCCCGCGCCCAAGCCGCGCAAGAAGAAGGCGGATGAGGTATGAGCAAGACCGAGACGATAGACGAATCCAGTGCCCCGTTGATGGAGCATCTGAAAGAGCTGCGAAACCGCATCCTGATTTCAATTGCGACCTATGCGGTGTTTTTCATTCTGGCCTATGTCGTCTGGCAGCCAATCTTCAACATTCTGTCGCATCCGATGTGTCAGGTGATGGCCAGCCGCGGCGAGGAATGTCGTCTGGTTCTGGTGAAGATGCAGGAAGGCTTCTTCGTGGCCATCCGCATCGCCCTTTGGGGGGGCTTCGTGATGGCCTTCCCGATCATTGCCCACCAGTTGTGGCGTTTTGTGGCGCCGGGGCTTTACCGGGCCGAAAAGGCGGCGTTTCTGCCGTTCCTTGTCGCCTCGCCGGTGATGTTCTTTCTGGGGGCGTCGTTTGCATATTTCGTCATGCTGCCTTTCGCCTTCAACTTCTTCCTTGGTTTTGCCGATACGTTCCAGGAGCAGGCCGCCGCGGGTGGAAGCGTTCTGGGCGCGGTGCCGACAGGGGTGGTCTATCAAGGTTCGATCGAGGCCTATCTTTCGCTGACCATGACCTTCATCATGGCCTTTGGCCTGTGTTTCCAGTTACCGGTGCTGCTGACCCTGATGGGCCGAGCCGGGCTGATTTCGTCCAAGGGCCTGAAGCATACCCGCAAATACGCGGTGGTGGCTATTTTGGCAGTCGCCGCCATAGTGACGCCACCCGATGTCATGTCGCAGGCCATCGTCTTTGCCGTGGTCTATCCGCTTTACGAGATCTCGATCTTTCTAATTGCGCGCTTTGAACGCCAGCGCGAGGCCCGGGCCCGGGCCGATGGCACCTGGGTCGATGAGGACGAGGACGAGGAAGGGGCGGCATGACGGCGGACGGTCTGACCCGCATCGCTGCCGCGTTGGAGCGGCTGGCGCCTGCCCCGGCAGCGGCGCCTGACTTTAGCGAGGCCGAAGCCTTTGTCTGGCACACGTCGCCCGACCGGCTGGATCCGGTGGCCGACGTGTCGCGGGTGGATCTGTCCCTGCTGCTGGGCATAGACCGGTCGCGTGACACGCTGCTGGAAAACACCCTGCATTTCGCCCGCGGCCTTCCGGCCAACAACGCGCTTTTGTGGGGCGCACGCGGCATGGGCAAATCGAGTCTGGTGAAAGCGGTTCATGCCGAGGTGCGCAGGCGAAGCCTGCCGTTGACCATCGTCGAACTCAGCCGCGAAGATCTGCCGTCGATCGGGCGGCTTCTGGCGTTGTTGCGGATCGCGCGGGACCAGCGGTTCTTACTGTTTTGCGATGACCTGTCGTTCAGCCATGATGATCAGCATTACAAGGCGCTGAAGGCGGTTCTGGATGGCGGGATCGAGGGGCGGCCTGCCAATGTGATTTTCTATGCCACCTCGAACCGCCGCCATCTGATGCCCCGTGACATGATCGAGAACGAAAGGTCCAGCGCCATAAACCCGTCAGAGGCGGTCGAGGAGAAGGTATCGTTATCGGACCGGTTTGGCCTGTGGCTGGGGTTTCATCCTTGCAGCCAGGACGATTATCTGGCGATGATCCGCGGCTACTGCGGCGCGCACGGGCTGGTCATCGGCGAAGATGAATTGCGTGCCGAGGCGATTGAATGGCAGGCCACGCGCGGGGCGCGGTCGGGCCGGGTGGCCTGGCAGTTCTTTACCGATCTGGCTGCGCGCCATGGGGTGCGGATCTAGGTGACCCTTTGGGGTGGGCGGACAAGAGGCGACGGCCAGTCAACTGGCCTTGGGTCGCCTGTGGCCAGATGATCAGGTCTTGCACCGTTTTCACGAACGCCGCGTGGGTGCCGCCTATTGTTCCACGCATGCCCCGCGCAAGGAATATTGGCCTGTCCGGTCGGGGTATTCGTCTGTCCATTGAAAGGACTTGTGACCCTTGGTCCGCACCACCAAAGACCCATTGGACCGGAAGAAGGTGAAGTTGGCTTCTGTCTCTCCGGCTTCGTCCAGCCGTCCGAGGTAGTGGATCAGGATTTGCGATCCGGTGTCATCGACTTTGATACGGCCTTTAACGCCAGGCATAGTCGCGGTGTCATCATCAATGGTGAATACCGCGTGCGGAGGAACCAGTTCTGCCAACCCCTGCGCTTTGCCGCGCGCATCGTAACCTGAAATGTCGCAGACAAGGTCATAGGCAATCGCCGCCGCTGGAGTGAGCAGGACGAATGCGACTATCGGCAGGGTGGCGAGGCGGAAGAAATTGAAAATCTGACGCATTGTAAACTCCTCTCAAAATACCTGTTCATGTTTAAAGTTAGTCCCATATGCCTGCAAGTCATTGACGATGCGCAATGGCACGCGGGTCGTCACAGCGCCAGATAGCCAACACCTGCAAATACCAGCGCCACCGCGCCCCATTGCGGCGGGTTCATCCTTTCCTTCAGGAAGATCCAGGCCAGCAGGATGGTGACCATCCCGAAGGTTGAAGACGTGACCGCGGCGAACTCTGGGCGGGGCAGGGTGCCTGCGAATTGAACAAGGCCCAGAGCGGTTGCGTCGCACAGCCCCATCAGGACCAGAAGAGGGTAAGGCGCGCCGCGCAGAGGGAGGGGCGCGCGCAGTGTCAGGGCCGCGCTTAGCAGGCCAAGGAAAGCGCCCACCCGCGACAGAAGGATCAGGGCGAGGCCCCCACCCTGCAGGCTTGCGGCCTGACCGAGTGCGAAGGTCAGGCCAAAACCCGCGCAAGCCGCCAGCGACCACACAAGGGCGGCCTTCAGCCGCGCGTGCCGGTCCGCACCTTTGGACGCATCGTGATCCGACAGGGCGGCATTCAGTCCAACCCCGGCGACGATGGCCAGCACCGCCAGGATTTGCGGTAGACTGGGTGGCTGTCCTTGCGCCGCCGCCCAGAGCAGTGACAACACCGGATAGGCACCTATCAGGGGGGCGACCAGCCGCACGGGCCCGATTTCGAATGCGCGATACAGGCTGTAGCCACCGCCCGCATAGGCCAAGCCAGACAGAATACCAAGCGTGGCGTTCCCGGGGCCAAGTGCCGACCAGCCGCCCGCATAGAGTGCCAGGGGAAGGATGATCAGAACGCCGCTGCCCAGCACGGTCAGGAAGGACAGGACCGGGCCGCACCGGGCAGTGACGAAGCGCACGCAAACGTCATGCACGCCCCAACACAGGGCCGCAGCAATGCCGAAGAGGAGTGAATGCATTCCGAGATGTATCCCTGACCAAGCCGTTTTGACCTTTGGGGGAAATGGCCCGCAAGGTCCAGAGCCCACCAGCAAAGCTGCGCCCGACAAGAAAGTGCCGGGCAGGCAGCTTTTGCCCATTCTTCGCGCCCGGAGCCCGTTCCTTCGAAGGCTATGACCGCGCCGAACGCACTGGCGTTTTGCCTCAGGCTCTTGGGCGCTTGTCTTCTGGGTCGTGTGGCACGGTGGTGAGCAGGGTGGCCTTGCATGGAACCCCTAAGATGGAGACCTTCAATGCCAGATCCATGGCTTCGGGTTTCACATAGGCGAAGGCCAGGCTTTTCTTCACAAAATGGCCGTAACCACCCGAGGTGACGACACCAACCACGTTGTCGCCTGCTGTCACCGGTTCGCCACCGCGCGCGTCGGCGTCGGTGGTGGTGGCGACTTCAAGCTGCACCAGTTTGTAGGCTATCGGTTTACCCTTCAGTGCAAGCGTTGCCGCGCGGCCCTTGAATTCACCCTTATCCTCGGCAAGGAAGCGGGTGATATCGGCCTCGTGCATGCCGATTTCATTGGTCAGTTCGGCGCCGAGTGCGCGGTAAGTCTTTTCATGGCGCAGGCTGTCGATGGCATAAAGGCCAAAATCGCGGATGCCATGCGCGGCCCCGGAGGCCTTGACCGCATCATACAGCGCAGCCAGCCGGTCCATCGGCACATGCAGTTCCCATCCCAGTTCACCGACGTAGGTGGCGCGAAGTGCGCGGACGGGGATGTCCGCGACCGTCATCTCTCGGGCGGTCATCCAGGGGAAGTCGGGGGCGGACAGCCGCATGTCGGTCAGGGGTTGCAGCGTCGCGCGGGAGTTGGGACCGGCCACCACCAGAACGCCGCGCTCTTCGGTCACGTTGCGCAAGGTAACCTGTTCACCTTCACGGATCGACAGGCCCAGAAGATCCTGATCGCGGGTTTCCGAGGCGATGCCCGAAACGACGTAATATTTGTCAGCGGCAAGGCGCGTGACGGTGAATTCCGCTTCGATCCTGCCCGCGTTCGACAGCATGTGGCACAGTTTTATGCCACCTTCCCGCTTGGGCAGGCTGTTGGCGAGAAGCCGGTCAAGAAATGAGGTTGCATCCGGGCCTTCGACCTCGAATTTGGCGAAACCCGACAGATCGAGGATGCCGACCGCCTCGCGTACGGCGCGGCATTCTTCGGCCACGAAGGGAAAGGCGTTCGAGCGGCGGAACCCGTGGGTTTCGTCGGCGCCGTTCGAGAACCACTTCGGCCGTTCCCAACCGGCGGTTTCGCCATGGATAGCGCCGGCGGCCGTGAGTTTTTCGTAAAGCGGGCTGGTCCGCTTGGGTCGGCCGGCCATTCGTTCCTCGCCGGGCAGGTGGGTGACGAACATGTTGTGGTAATCATCGAAGGATTTGGCGCGGGTATAGGTCTGATCGGCGTATTTGCCGAAGCGGCGCGGATCAAGCGGGGTCATGTTGATGTCGGCTGCGCCATGGACCATCCACTGCGCAAGATACTTGCCGCAGCCCGCGCCCTGCGCGATGCCGATCGATGCGCCGCAACAATCCCATGCGTTCCTTACGCCAGGAGTCGGGCCGACCAAGGGCAGGCCGTCAGGTGTGTGGGGAATGGCGCCGTTCACCACACGGCGGATCCCGGCCTTTTCGATTACGGGCATGCGTTCGATGACCCTCTCCAGCCAGGGTGAAAGCCTGTCTAGGTCGCCGTCAAAGAGTTCATTCGACGATGACCATTCCGGCCAGCCACCCCGATGATCCCAGGCTTCCCTGGCCGAGTGATGTTCATAGATGCCGATGAGCGCGCCCTTGCGTTCCTGGCGGTAGTAACCGGCGGTATAGCTGTCACGCATGACGGGGATTTCGACGTCACGCTCTTCAAATTCCTTGACGGATTCGGTCACCAGATACTGGTGTTCCATATTGGTAATTGGCACATCGACGCCCAGCCATCCACCGATCTGGCGGGCATAGCACCCTGCGGCATTGACCACATGTTCGCATTCGATCTGCGTATGGTTGGCATGAACCAGAAAATGGCCATTGGGCAGTCGGTCGATGCCGGTTACCAAAGTGTCGCGGCGGATTTCGGCACCCATCTGTTTGGCGGCGGTTGCCAGCGCATTGCAGCAGCCCGCCGGATCGACGTAGCCGTCATCAAGCGTCCAGGCTGCCGCCAGAACCCCGTCGAGCGTCAGGAACGGATTAATCTTCCTGATTTCATCGGGGCCAATAACCTCCATGCGGAAGCCGACGTTTCCGGCGAAACTGGCGACGTGGCGAAACCAGTCCACCTCTTGCGGCATTGTGGCGATGCGCAGTCCGCCACAGCCATGCCACCCGACATACTGGCCGGTCATTTCCTGCAATCTGGGGTAAAGAGTGTTTCCGTAATGGTGCAGCTTGGCGACCGTATAGCTGCCGGAGAAGCTGGGGCACTGTCCTGCCGCGTGCCAAGTGGAACCGGAGGTCAGTTCCGACTTTTCCAAAAGGGTCACATCGGTCCAGCCCTCTTCGGCCAGATGGTAGAGAAGGCCCACCCCCATCATGCCGCCGCCGATGATCACGACTTTCCGATATTCCCGCATCTTCATTCCTGCTGTGGTTTGTAACGCCAATAAACTCTGTCTTACTTGTCCAACTTCGATACATGCAGCGGCGGGGTTCGGCCGGCCCACGGCATCGCCTGCTCAAGTTGCGCCCCCAGGCCGATCAGATGTTCCTCGTGCCCCGGCTTCGCGCCCAGTTGCACGCCGATTGGCAGCCCGTTCGAATGCAGCGCCAGCGGCAGCGATATCGCCGGTGCGCCGCAGACATTGGCCCAGACCATGAACTGGCAGGTCTCTTGTTCGTGCTGCAGGAATTCTTCGGGCGGCACGTCGATATTCATACCGTAGACGCCATTGGGCTGCGAGACCTGCGCGCAGGTGGGCGAAAGCCAGATATCGTAATCGGCAAACCAGACGCCGATCTGTCGGCGGAAGCGGTTCAGATCCTCCATCGCCTTGAAATAGGCGTCGATGGTGCGGGCCTTGGACCATTCGTAGAACATCAGGGTGGCGCGTTCGACGGTATCAGGGCCGACCTTGCGGCCAGACCGTTCGCCCAGGCAATCGAGGTATTTGTCGAACTGGAAATACCATAGATCGGTCAGCATCCGGTCCATTTCGACCATGTCGAAGGTGGGCGATGCTTCTTCGACGTGGTGGCCCAGGGCTTCAAGCTGATGGGCGGTGGTTTGCACGGTGGCTGCGATTTCGCGATCTACCGGTGCGTCGATCAGGGAATGGGCTGACCATCCGATCTTCAGTCTGCGACCGGGGCCTTCAAGGTAGTCGACATAAGACCCGTGCGGGCGGCGTATGATGAATGGATCGCCCGGGCAGGGTTTGGACAGCGATTCCAGCATTACCGCCGCGTCGCGCATGGTGCGGGTGAGGACCGAGGATTGCGCCATGCCAAAGCCGCTTTCGCTTTCGTTTGGCCCGGCAGAAACCCGCCCGCGCGACGGATGCAGGCCCACGGTGCCGCACCATGCGGCAGGACCACGGGTCGAGCCGCCTAGGTCGGAAGCATGGGCGATCGGCACCATGCCCGAGGCGACAGCCGCCGCCGCCCCGCCGGAGGAGCCGGAAGTGGAATAGCCCAGTTTCCAGGGGTTCGAGGTGGCCCCGTACAGCACCGTATCGGCAGACAGCGCCATAGAATATTCGGGCGTATGGCTACGACCGATCAGATTGACGCCTGAGGATTTCACCAGCCGCGCGAAGTTGTCATCCTCGGGCACCACATAGCCTTCGCAAAGCCGCGAGGCGTTTTCGCATTTGCGGCCTCCAAAATGATTGCCCTCATCCTTAATGGCGAATGGCACACCGTAAAGCGGCCCCGGCTGCAGACCCGCTTCGGGGGTGGCAAAGCGGTCTTCATAAAGTTCGACCAGCGCATTGATGGCCGGGTTTGCCCGGTCGATGGCGGCACGGGCCGAGGCGGCCACCTCGGCCACTGTCACCTGACCTTTTGCGATCATCTCGGCCAGCGCCACCCCGTCAAGGGTCGCATATTCTGCGGCCGACAGCGTGGGCTTTGCGGCCGCATCCTTCATCACTTGCGCACCATCAGTTCGCGCGGCAGGCGCACCGGAAATTTCGCGCGGATCGCATCGTCGATTTCGGTCGGGACATGGGCCGGGTAATGGGTGGACAGGATTTCTGACAGGCGCGCCTTTGCCTTGTCCAGCAGCAGGGGCTGGCCGCGTTCTTTCCATTGCTTGGGCGAGCTGCGGTCGCCCACGGTCGGATAGATGTATTCCGACTGCATCAGGTGCAGCGTCTGGCTTGAGCCGAGGAAATGGCCCGGACCGCCAAGGCAGGTTTCGCGGATCGTTTCAATGGACAGCGCCTCGTCGGTGACTTCGATCCCGCGGATCGTGCGTTGGGTTGCGCCGACGATTTCATCGTCGATGACCAGTTGTTCGGGCGAATAACCCAAGAGCGAGGCCATCATGCCGCCCGCTTCATAGATTAGGTTGGCCCCGGCATTACCCACGAGCGCGTGATTGTAGGCCTTTTCATAGCCCGACTGCACGTCAGGCACCTTGCTGTCAGTCATACCAGAGACGGTGCCGCAGGTCAGATCATAGAACTGGGTGATCTGGGCGGCGGCGGCCGAAAGCAGCGCCTGTTCCGGGCTGCCGCCCGACATGGCGCCGGTGCGCAGGTCGGAAACAAAGCAGTAGGGACCAAAGATCGCAGGGGCACCTTCCTTAACCGAATTCACATAGATCAGGCCGGCAAGACATTCGGCGATTTCCTGAACCAGGGAACCGGCAAGGGCTGCGGGCGAGGTGGCCCCGGCCTGCCCGGCGGACACCAGAAACACCGGCATGCCTTCGTGGACGGCCATTTCAAGGCAGAGGCAGGCGTCGGTGGCGAATTTCAAGGGTGGCACCACGAAGCAGTTCGACTGGCTGACAAAGGGGCGCGCGCGCCACTTGTCTTCGCCCCCGGCGATCATGTGCAGCATCTCGATCGAGGCGCGCATGGATGCAGTGTCGCCCCAGCTGGTTCCCACATGTTTGGCGGTGCCCATGACCGAGGCATAACAAGTGTTGAAATCCATTTCGGACGGCACGGTCAGGTCACGGCAGACCACCGTGCGCTGGAAGAAATGTATATGTTCGAGCGCATCGACGGTGCGGGCGGAATCGTAAAGATCTTTCACGGTGGAATCGCGGTACGCGCCGGTGTCGGGGTCGACAATACTGACTGCCGCGCCTGCGGTGCCGAAATGGACCTTGGCGCCCCAAGGATGCAGGTCGTGGTCCGGTGACTGGCCGTAAAGCGTGTAGTGACGGCCGGCCTTGGCGATGACATCCTCTACCAATGCGCGGGGAAAGCGCAGGCGGCCATCGTCGCCTAGGATCGCGCCGCGCTTGACCATGTGGGCCACGCCACTTTCGGGGGCGTCCGCCAGACCGATCTGTTCCAACACGTCAAGTGCTGCCCCATGGATACGCAGCACCTCGGCATCGGTCAGGGGCTTGTAGCGGCCGCCAACCATGCCGGGATGAACTGGCCGGTCGGCAATCTGCATCGGTGCCGCGCGCGCGGCCCGGCGGGCTTCGCGTCCGGAACGGCGGGGGGTTGCAGTTTCTATCAACGACATTGGCACTTCTCCTGCGGCCAACCACATGCCGACCCTTGCCACATGCTAGGGGCAGAGGCTTGCCAGTTGCAATCATGCGCTGGGCCAAAGGTTTGTGGTCGATTGGAGCGAATTAGCACCAAGTCGCATAAAGAGGTGATGTTCGCACCTATTGTGCCAGCCCTTCGCCCTGAAGCCAGCTGGCTGAGGGGAAAACATCGCGGACATCGGCCATTTCAAGCAGCAGGCCCGGCATTTGAGTAAGCGCGGTCAAAGCCCGAAACAGGCTGTGCCATCGGATGGTTCCCTGTCCGATTGCCCAGTGGCGATCTGCCCAGCCGTCGGCATCCTGAAGATGGACATGCGCCAGCGCCGCGCCCGCCGCCGCTACGAATGTGTCAACCGGCGGCGCACCGGTCGCCCCGTGGGCGTAATGTGCGTGCCCGGTGTCGAGGGATACGCGCACCGCCGGGCTGTTGAATGATTTGGCGAGCGCAACGCGTTCGGTGGGATCCTTGTCTTCGCAATTCTCGATCACCAGCATGAGGCCCTGATCTTCGGCCTGTTTCACCAGCGGACCAAGGCAGGCATGGGTCCGTTCCAGAATACCCGTACAATCGTCGTGGAATGTGCCGCGATTGTAGGAATGCCAGGTCGTGTAGGGGCTGTGAACTACCATATGCCCGCCGCCACGCCCACCCTGCATGGTGGCCAGTGCCGACAGTCCGGCGCGGAACCTCGCCTGAACAATCGCACGGATATCGGGATCGGGGGTGTCGATCATCAGCCCCTCGTAAGGCCCGTGAATGCCGACGCGGCCCCGGTGCCCGTCCAGCATCCTGCGGGCGCGGGCAGCGATGGATTTACATCGATCCGGGTCGCTGTTGCCCAGAACCACCAGATCGCGGATTTCCAGATCGCGGTCGCGTTCGAACAGGAAATTACGAAGGCCTGGCACCTGTTCAATCTCGTCGAGATGGGCGGCAAGGCCAAGGGTAGGCAGGCTGTTGGCTGTTTTCATCGCAGGCTCCGGTCGGCGGAATCAGAGGTGTGGGCTGAAAAATTCGTCACCTGGCCCAAGATCGTTGGTCGTGCAATAGCGGACATATTTGCCGATTTCGGGACTATCCAGCGGGAACTGACCGCAGGCGCGTAGCGCCTGACGGACATTCGGCGTCTTGCCCAGATAACGCCAGCAGGTGCGCAACGCATAGATGTCGCGCGAACTGTCTGGCGCTACGCCCACGACCAGTCCCGACATGAAGGTCAGTTCGCCATCGCCCTTGCCATATAGGATGGTAAAGAAGGTTGATGTCAGTTCCTGCGGGCGGCGTTCGATAATGGTCAGCGTGGATTGCGAGACATAGGCGATGCCCTCGTATTTCACGAACCGTGGCAGGCCTGCCGCGCCCGTAGGATAGATTTCGATGGTTTTGGTGACCAGACAGCGATCCTCCAGTGCGATGCGGGTCAGCACCCGCTGCACTTCGGGCACCTGCCGGTTGGGCTGGAAATAGCTGTGATAATAGCCCTCATACTGGCCAAGCGCCGCTATGTCCTGCGCTTCGACAAAGCTGCCCATGTATTCGCTGATCCGGTCGCGGGTACGCGCCAGTTGCGGCGGGCGCACCTTGATCAGGGCGGCGAATTCGCGGGCGGGCAGCAGGACCTCATGTTCCTCGACACCGAAAAAATCGCACAGGCGCCGCAATGTGTGCAGCGAGGGAAACGCGGTTCCGTTCAGATAGCGTTGAAGCTGGTGGCGGTTGATGCTGGCCTGGCGGCAGACTGCGGAAATCGAGCGGCCATAGCTGCACAGCAACCTCAGGTTGGGTCCAAGGTCACGGCTGGACACGGTGTTCATTCCTTATGCGATTTGGTGCGCATTTTATCCATACCCGCGCAAAAGGGAGAAACGCAATTGGTTTGGAGTCTTGCTGCCGACGCCCTAGCCTCGCGGCAATGGCAATTTGCGTGCGGCCGCGAAAAAAAGCCTGACTACAGACTGGACCATGACCCAAAAGCCCCGCGCCCGCGATCTTGGCCTGCCCTTTCCCGGCACGCCCGGCCCGTTCAATGCAATCACCGATGTGGGGGCGTGCGCGTCGGTTTCGCCAAGGTGGCTGGCCCGGCGTAAGCGGGCCCCGTGATCACCCGCCATAGCCTGAACTTGAAGGAAATGGACCCAGTCTATGAGGCTGTAGTCCAGGCAATTGACTAGGCGGTGATCAATGCTGTCGTGCAAGGCGAGGAGGTGCCTTGCGTGACACCCGGTGGCGAGATCCGCCCGGCGATCAATATCCCCGCGCTTCTGGCGGTGATGGCCCGATATGGTCGTGGGCAAGTCGGCCGATGAAGGCATGCGCCGCAGCGACATAGCAGAAGCTGAACGCAAGTCGAGGCGTTGGTCGCAATCAGGGTAAAGGTGCAGTCAGGCGATAAGAAGCTGTGCTTCGGTCGCCTTGATGGCTTCGGCAATCTGGGGCGGGGGGCTGCAATCGGTGACCAGTGTGGTGATGGCCGTGAAGGGGCAAACGGCGATAAGGCCACGGCGGCCGAATTTTGTGTGATCGGTAACGACGACGCGCCGTTCGCCGCGTGACAGAACCCGGCGGGCGAAGGTGGCCTCATCCAAATCGAAGTCCATAATGCCGCTGGCATCGACCGCGCCCGCCGAAATGACCGCATGGGTGACGGTGAACTGGCTGACGAAATCAAGCGCCGAAGGGCCGAAGGCGGCACCGGAATCCGGGCGCAGTTCGCCCCCGGCCATATAGACGCGGTTGCCGTTCTGGGTGGCGAGCGTGCGGGCAATGTCTGACGAATTGGTGATGATGGTCAGTCGGCGGTGGCCGATGAGTTCGCGGGCGAGGAAACTTGTGGTGGTGCCGGTATCAAGCATGACCGACTCGCCATCGCGGATGGTGGCGGCCAGCGCGCGGGCGATGGCGCGCTTGGCGTCGGCGTTTTCACGCATGCGTCTTTGAAAGGGCGCTTCGCCCAACTGGCCCGCCAGCCCGACCGCGCCATGGATGCGTACAAGTTGGCCGGCCTCCTCGAGCGGTTTTACGTCACGGCGGATGGTTTCCAAGGACACATCCAGCGCCTGCGCCAGCGCGGAAATTGCCATGCTGCCGCGTTCATGCAGCAGGCGCAGGATTTCGGCATCGCGTTTGGACAGCATGATTGCCTCTGGGTGACGTGCGGCAATCTTAGGCTGGACGGCGGATCGAAAGCAAGTGTCAGGCATGATTCGGGCAAAATAGCCACAAAATGCCACAGAAACCGATTGACAGACTCGGGTTGTAGGGCCGATCTTTTTGGCAAAGCGTGGGGGGATGCATGTCTATCGAACGGATCAGGGGCCTGCCCTGCTGGCAGGGCGAGGTCAGCGCGACGATCCTGAAGGGCGGGCTGTCGAACGAAAGCTGGAAGGTGACGGACGGGCGGGGCGCGCATGTGGTGCGCTTCGGGATGGATTTCCCGTTCCACCACGTATTCCGCGACCGCGAGGTGATGGCGGCGCGGGCAGCGCATGCAGCGGGCTTTGCGCCGCGGGTCGATTATTCCGCGCCCGGTGTGATGGTAAGCGAGTTCCTGGGCGCGCGCACCTGGGCTGAGGCGGACATGCGGGCGGCCCCAACGCGGATCGCAGACCTGCTGCGGGATTTTCATCTGGACATGCCGGCGCATGTCACCGGGCCGGGCGCGATATTCTGGGTCTTTCATGTGGTCCGCGACTATGCCCGCACGCTTGTCGACAAGGACAGCCGTTTTTCCCCCAATCTGCCGCGGCTCTTGGCGGTCAATTCGGCGCTGGAAGCCGCGCAGGTTCCGATGCCCATTGTCTTTGGTCATCACGACCTTTTGCCCGGAAATTTTCTGGAAGATGACAGCCGCCTTTGGCTGATCGACTTTGAATATGCGGCCTTCGGCACGGCGATGTTTGATCTGGCGGGTGCGGCTGGCAACGCAGGCATGTCGACCGAAGAGGAAGAAGCGATGCTGGTTGCCTATTTTGGCCGTGCCCCCGATGCGGCGACCTGGCAGAGTTTTGCTGCGATGAAATCGGCGGCGCTGATGCGCGAGGCGATGTGGGCGATGGTGTCGGAAATCTTTCTTGCCGCCCCCGGAGCGGATTACGACGCGCATGCCCAAGAATACCTTGGCCGCCTTCAGACGGCGCTTGAAGTTTATCAGACAACCTACGGAAAGATATGACAATGACCCTTCCAAAACAGGCTCAGATCGTCGTCATCGGCGGCGGCATCATTGGCTGTTCGACCGCCTATCATCTGGCGCGCGACCACA
This sequence comes from Paracoccaceae bacterium, assembly GCA_947476475.1. GTDB lineage: Bacteria > Pseudomonadota > Alphaproteobacteria > Rhodobacterales > Rhodobacteraceae > TMP-24. The sequence continues at coordinate 54,680 of CANJQT010000005.1, forward strand.
AGGCCGATGTTGTCCTGATCGAACAGGGAAAGCTGACATCCGGTTCGACCTGGCACGCGGCGGGGCTTGTGGGGCAGTTGCGTTCGTCGGCGTCGATCACGCGGGTGCTTAAGTATTCGGTTGATCTTTACAAGGGGCTGGCGGCCGAGACTGGGCTTGAGACTGGCTGGAAGATGAGCGGCTGCCTGCGTCTGGCCACCAACGAGGATCGCTGGACGGAATACAAGCGGTTGGCGACGACTGCGAAAAGCTTTGGCATGGAAATGCATCTGGTGTCGCCCGCCGAAGTGAAGCGGATGTTCCCGCTGCTGGAGGTGTCGGATCTGGTTGGCGCAAGCTGGCTGCCGACGGATGGGCAGGCCTCGCCTTCTGACATCACCCAAAGTCTGGCCAAGGGCGCGCGGATGCACGGGGCGAAGATTTTCGAACGTGTCCGGGTTCTGGGCTTTAGCATGGAGGGGGACCGCATCACTTCGGTCAAGACCTCTGCTGGTGAGATTGCCTGCGAAAAGGTGGTGAACTGCGCGGGCCAATGGGCGCGGCAAGTGGGGGCAATGGCGGGGATCAACGTGCCGCTGCAGGCGGTGCGTCACCAGTATATCGTGACCGAAAAGATCCCGGGGCTGGCATCCGACGCGCCGACGCTGCGCGACCCCGACCGGCGCATCTATTTCAAGGAAGAAGTTGGCGGTCTTGTCATGGGCGGCTACGAGCCGAACCCGCAGCCGCTGCCCACTGGGGACATCCCGAACGACTGGCAGTTCCATCTGTTCGAGGATGATTACGACCACTTCGAACAGCATCTGGTGCAGGCGATTGCCCGTGTGCCGGTGCTGGAAACCGTGGGCGTCAAGCAGATGATCAACGGACCGGAAAGCTTTACACCCGACGGAAACTTCATTCTGGGCGCAGCCCCGGAATGTTCGAATATGTATGTCGGCGCCGGTTTCAACGCCTTTGGAATTGCCTCTGGCGGGGGTGCTGGTTGGGTTTTGGCCGATTGGGTCATGCGTGGCGAAGCACCGCTTGACCTATGGAGCGTCGATATTCGCCGCTTCAGCGATATGCACCGCGACCGGGACTGGGTCAGCGCCCGCACTTGCGAGGCGTATGGCAAGCATTACACGATCGGCTTTCCGCATGAGGAATACACCTCGGGTCGGCCCCGGATCGTGTCGCCACTTTATGAGCGGCTTAAAGGGCGCCGGGCGGTGTTCGGATCGAAGCTGGGCTGGGAACGACCGAACTGGTTTGCGCCTGAAGGCACAGAGGCGCGCGATGTCTATTCGATGGGGCGCCAGAACTGGTTCGATGCGGTAGGTGCTGAACATCGCCACTGCCGTGAGGCGGTGGGGATATTCGATCAGTCGTCCTTCGCCAAATACGAGGTGACGGGGCACGATGCGGCGGCGGCGCTGGATTTCGTCTGTGCGAACAATATCCTGAAAGCGCCGGGAACGCTGACCTATACCCAGCTTCTGAACACGCGCGGCGGCATCGAGGCCGACCTGACCGTGGCGCGGTTGGCCGAGGATCGGTTCTATCTGGTCACAGGTACCGGGTTCCGCACGCATGATCTGGCATGGATCCGCGAACATCTGCCCGCGAACGACGTTCAGATCGAGGATATCACGGAAGGCTGGGGCACCCTGTCGCTGATGGGGCCGAAGGCGCGGGATGTGTTGGCACGGGTGACGGCGGCGGATGTGTCGAACGCGGCGTTCCCGTTCGGCACGGTGCGCGAGATCAGCATTGGCGGCACAATGGTCCGCGCGTTGCGCGTGACCTATGTGGGCGAACTCGGCTGGGAGTTGCATGTGCCGCTGGCGGCGACGGGGGCGGTGTTTGACGCCTTGATGGCGGCTGGGGCAGGTGTGGGGATACGGCCGCTTGGTTACCGCGCAATCGAAAGTCTGCGGCTGGAAAAAGGCTATCGTGCCTGGTCTGCGGACATTACGCCCAACGATACGCCGTTCGAAGCGGGCCTGGGGTGGGCGGTGAAGATGAAATCAGGGCGCGACTTCATCGGGCGTGCAGCTTTGACGGCGGTGGCCGGAAAGCCGTTGGCCAAGCGGCTGGCGGGGTTCACCCTGACGGATCCTTCGGTGGTGCTGGTCGGGCGCGAGACGATTTTGCGTGACGGGCAACCGGTGGGCTATCTCACCTCGGGTGGTTATGGCTACACGATCGGGAAAAGCGTGGGCTATGGCTATGTCAGAAACGCGGCAGGCGTGAGCGATGAGTGGCTTGGCGCGGGCCGCTATGAGTTGGTGGTGGCGTCCGAGACCTATGCGGCCGAGATCGGGATGCAACCGTTCTTTGATGCCGCCAATGCGCGGGTGAAGGGCTGATCCGATTGCAGCCCCGCTGACGCGGGGCCACCACATTTGTCTCGCGGCCCGCCTGCGGCGGGTCCGCTCGGGGGCCTCCGGCGGGGATATTTGGGGAAGGAAATGGGTTTAGTTGGGGCCGTAATAATGACGGACCACATGTTCGGCTTCGGCGAAGAAGAGCCAGCGCTGGATCAGAGTGCCCGCGAGGTGACAGGCGAAGGCAGGAAGGATCGAGATGGGGCCGGTCGGTAAAGCCAGGAGCAGCGCGGCGGGGGCGAGGCTGGCGAGGGCGAGGGCGATCAGCCGCAGTTTTTGCGCGTGTTTGCGCCCGACTTGATGGATCATTTCCGTAAGAATGTAGTTCTGCGCGGTGTGGGCCGGCGCGAAGGGGCGGATCTGGCCTTTGAGGCCGGTTGCCAGATTGAGGTTGGATCCGCTGGCGGCAAAGCGCCTGTCGCCCTGCCAGAAGGTCAGCGTCATCACCACGCCGAGGGCGAGGCAGAAGAGGGCAGCAATAAGACCTGCGCCCGCGAGGATTGCGCCGCCGGTGACGGCGAAGGTCAGAAAGCTGAGGGGCGTGGTCCAGTGGTGCCAACGAGGGATGGTCTTGAGTTGCGCATAGATCATCGCGGTTGAGAGAAGCGTGAGGGCCGTGAGGAGGGCGGCGGCGAGGCCGAGTGGTCCTCCCGCGAAGCTTTGATCCGCAGGGCCGAAGCTGGCCGAAAGCGCCACCGGTGCGCTGGCGGCAAGGGCGGCAACCGACGCCCAGCCTTCGCGGGATAGCCAGCTGGTGCGCCACTGGCTGAAGGCACGCAGCGCGCGCTGCGGATTGCCGAGATGGAAAGTCGAGGCGAAGAGGCCGGCGGTTGCGAGACCATAGGCCAGCGTGAAATGGGCAAGAGCTGCCGCGCCTTCCGGGCGCGCAAGGCCCGCGTCCAGCCAGAAAAGCAGGCCGAAGCCTGCGCCCGAGAGGCAGGTGAACAGGATCACTGAGGGTGCAGGATGCATCAGAACTTCTCCAGCAGCCGGTCGAGCCAGCCGGCAAAGCCCGTCGCCTGAAGGTCGAGAAGCGGCGCGAGGGGCGAGGCGGTGGCGCGCGCATCCTTGGGCCGGGGGGGGAGGTATTTGTTGGTAGGACGGGTGCCCATGTCGGGCATCAGGTCGTAGCCACCGCGCTGGGCCACAAGTTGACTGACCGCGCTTTCCGGGTTTCCAAGATCGCCAAAGTGGCGGGCCCCGGTGGGGCAGGTGCGCACGCAGGCGGGTTGGCGGTCTTCCTCGGGGAGGGTGTCGTTATAAATCCGGTCGATGCAAAGGGTGCATTTCTTCATCACGCCTGCCGCGGGGTCGAGTTCGCGTGCGCCGTAGGGGCAGGCCCAGGCGCAAAGCCCGCAACCGATGCAGGCGGATTCGTTGACGAGAACGATTCCGTCCTCGGCGCGTTTGTAGCTGGCGCCGGTGGGGCAGACGGTGACGCAGGGGGCGTTGTCGCAGTGCAGGCAGGATCGGGGGAAGTTGATGATCTGGGGCGCGCCCTCGTCGGGGGTAACTTCGTAGCTGTGGACGCGGTTGAGGAAGGTGCCCGAAGGGGCGGCGCCATAGGGGTTCTGATCCGACAGGGGAGCGCCGTAGCCCTGATCGTTCCAGCCCTTGCAGGCGGTCACGCAGGCCTGACAGCCGACGCAGGTATCAAGGTCGATGACGAGGCCGAGTTTTTTGGCGGAAGGTGGAGGGAGGTTGGTCATTGCCTGCTTCCCTTCGCGTTGGGCACCGGCGACTTGAGGGGCGGGAAGGCTGGCAGCGTCTCGGGTGGGGGGGCGCATTTTTCAACGCGCACCCGCAGGTCGAACCAGGCGGCCTGGCCGGTGACGGGATCGGAGTTGGACCAGCGCCGACCGTCGCCCCTGTCGGGGAGCAGTTCGTCGATCAGGTGATTGAGAAGGAAGCCCCTGATCGCTTCGGGCGCATCGTCGGAGAGTGCCCAGGTACCTTTGCGCTTTCCGATCGCATTCCAGGTCCAGACGGTGTTTTCGTTCAAGGCCGCCATCAGCGCTACCGGCGCGGTTATGCTGCCCGAGGGCGAGGTGGCGCGCGCCCAGTCGCCTTCGGCGAAGCCCTGTTCGCGCCAGACCTTTTCGGGCAGATATAGCGGGTTGTGGCCGTGGATCTGCCGCAGCCAAGCGTTCTGACTGCCCCAGGAATGGTACATGGCCATCGGGCGCTGGGTGATGGCGTGCAGGGGGAAGGCGTCACCCGCATCGTCACCGAATGGCGGATACCAGATCGGCAGCGGGTCCATCGTGGCAAGGATGCGGGCGCGCAGATGGTCGGGGGGCTGACGTTCGTGAAACCCTTCGGCTGCCAGTTGAAAGCGCCGCATCGGTTCGCAGTAGAGCTGGAAGAGATAGGGTTGGGGCTGGTCGTAAAAGCCCATCTTTACCGCCCAGTCCTGATAGGCGCGGTTCCAGGGTTTGAAAAAACGCGCCTCCTCGGGCACTTCGGCGGTGAAAAAGCCGCCAGCGGCGATATAGGCGTTCAACTGGTTGGGGTTGGGGGCGCCGCGCCCCACTGCGTCACCCGTGCCGCGATAACCCATCAGCGGACCGACACCGGGGCGGCGCTGGTGGTTGACGATGTAATCGGCGTAGTCGCGGTACTTCGCTCGCCCGTCCTCGGTGATGAAACCGGGCAGACCAAGGCGGTTGGCCAGATCGACCAGCACTGACTGAAAGCCGCGCACATCCCGGTCTGGCTCTATCACAGGCCAGCGGATGGCGTCGGCGGCATGGTCTGCCTCGCAGATCGGCCGGTCCAGAAGGCTGATACAGTCGTGGCGTTCCAGATAGGTGGTGTCAGGCAGGATCAGGTCGGCATAGGCGACCATTTCGGAGGCATAGGCATCTGAATAGATGATGCGCGGTATCTTGTAATCACCGTTGCCGTCCTTGGCGGTCAGCATCGCCATGGTTTCGGCGGTATTCATCGACGAATTCCAGGCCATGTTGGCCATGTAAAGCATCAGCGTGTCGATCGGGTAGGGGTCACCTGCCACCGCATTGGAAATGACCATGTGCATCATCCCGTGTGCCGACAGTGGATTGTCCCAGGTAAAGCCCTTGTCGATACGCGCGGGGGTCAGGTCATCCAGTTTCAGCGCCAGATGTTCGGGCCCTTGCGGGAAGCCCAGATGCGGACCGTCAAGCGGCCGTCCGGGCATGAAATAGCTGTGCGGGGTCGGGTGGGCATGAGCGGGCTTGGGGTAGGGCGGCTTGAAACGAAAGCCGCCCGGCACTTCGACCGTGCCCAGAAGAATCTGCAGCACATGCAGCGCGCGGGCGGTCTGAAAGCCGTTGGAATGGGCCGAAATGCCGCGCATGGCGTGGAAGCTGACGGGGCGGCCGACCATCTGCGCATGCGTCTCGCCGCGAAAATCAGTCCAGGGCTGGTCGATGGTGATGGTTTGGTTGAAAGCCACATCTGCAATTTCTGCGGCCAGCGCGCGGATGCGCTCTGCCGACACACCACAGCGATCGGCCACGGCTTCGGGCGCGTATTCGGCCGTCAGGTAGCGTTCGGCCAAATGCTGAAAGACCGTCCGGCAACCTTTCCAGGTCGCGCCAAGGTCGGGGCGTAACCCCGGCCGGTCATAGGGGACGGGCTGGCCCGTCGTGCGGTCGATGACCAAAGGCTTGCCCAGTTCATCGCGCAGCAGCAGGCCCTTTTCCTCGCCCTCTGTTTCGTCCACCAGGCAGGGGGCATTGGTGTAGCGCGCAAGGTAATCCAGGTCGATCTTTCCGGCCTTCAGCAGTTCATGGACCAAGGCCAGAACCAGAAGCCCGTCCGTGCCCGGCGTGATGCCGATCCAGTCGTCGGCCACACCGTTATAGCCGGTGCGGACCGGGTTGATGGCCACCATCCGCCCGCCACGCGCCTTCAGCTTGCCGATGCCCATTTTGATCGGATTGCTGTCATGATCCTCGGCCACGCCGAAAAGAAGGAAGAGCTTCGTTCTGTCCCAGTCGGTCTGGCCGAACTCCCAGAAGGCGCCGCCCATCGTATAGATGCCTGCAGCGGCCATGTTGACCGAACAAAAGCCGCCATGCGCCGCATAGTTGGGCGTGCCAAAGGACTGTGCCCACAGGCTGGTGAAACTTTGCGACTGGTCGCGCCCGGTGAAAAAGGCCAGCTTTTCAGGGGCTTTGGCGCGTAAGGGCCCAAGCCATTGGACGGCGGTGCCGAGCGCTTCTTCCCAGCTGATTTCCTCGAACGCCCCCGATCCGCGGGGGCCAACACGCCGCAAGGGCGCCCTGAGCCGCGAGGGAGCAGTGACCTGCATGATCCCAGACGCGCCCTTGGCGCAGAGTACGCCCTTGTTCACCGGATGGTCGCGGTTGCCTTCAATATAGGTGACTTTGCCAGATGTAATGTGGACATCAATCCCGCAACGGCAGGCGCACATGTAGCAGGTGGTTTTTCTCACTTCGTCCGAGACTGGCGGCGAAAGATCGGGTGTCGGCTGTTTCGGAATCATTCCTGCTCTCCGCTGTCCGGCGATGTTCGCCGCAGTGCCTTTGCGATGCAATGATTTATGTATGGACATAACCAGACCGCGCGACTTCTTCGGCGATCAGGCTGATCCCTTCGGCGATCCGTCCCTGTGCAATCGACGAATAGGCCAGCCGATAGTAGTTTCCGGGTGCTGATGCCGGGTCAAAGAACAGCCGCCCCGGTTCAATCAGCACCCCGCGCGCCAGAAGGCGTTTGGCCAGCGCATCGCAATCCAGGCCCTCGGGTGCACGCATCCAGAAGCTTGATCCGCCAAAGGCACCGGCACCGGCCACCGTCAGGCCGGTATGCGCGATTGCCTCGTCCATTGCCTGACGGCGTCGGCGGAAACTTTGCGCCATGCGGTTGAGAAGGCTGTCATAATGCCCCAGCGCCAGAAAGTAGGCGGTTGTGCGCTGAATATGGCCGGGAGGATGGCGCAGCATGCTGGTGCGCAGGCTGCGCGCCTCGCGGATGAACGGTTCCGAAGCGACCAGATAGCCAAGCCGCAGCCCCGGAAACAAGGATTTCGAAAAGGAGCCCACATAGATCACCCGCCCGTCCTGATCGAGGGATTTCAGCGCGGGCGAGGCGGGTTTGAGGAAGGACATCTCGAATTCATAGTCATCTTCGACGATCAGGAAATCTTCCTGCCGGGCGCGGTCCAGAAGTGCCAGCCGTCGGGCGACGGGCATGGTGGCATTGGTCGGACTCTGGTGGCTCGGGGTGGTGAAAACCACATCTGCGCGGTCGGGGATCGCCTCGGGCGGCAGGCCATCTGCATCGACGTCGACATAGGCGCGCCTGCAGGGGCGCTGGCCGAGCATTACCCGAAGTCCGCTGTAGGACGGATTTTCCTGTACGGCCAAAGTCCCTGGCCCCAACAGGATTTCGCCCGCCATCCACAGCGCATTCTGGGCGCCCATGGTCAAGAGTACCTCCTCGGGGCGGGCGGCAATGCCGCGCCGGGGCAAGATGGTGCGCAGGATATAGTCAATGAGCATCGGATCGTCGCGCGTGTAGGTGTCGGCGGTCAGTGCTTCGAAATCGCGTCGCCCCAGTGCCTGAAGCGCACATTGCCGCCAGTTCTGATGGTCAAAAAGACTGGCATCCGCCTGACCATAGATGAAGGGAAATGGGTAGGATCGCCAGTCGCCCGGCCGCGCCAGATCTGGGGCGCTGGAAAAGCGCAATCCGGTGCGGCGGTTCCAGTCGACGCCATCCTTGCGCGCCCCTGTTGCCGTGCCGAATTCGGACGGCCGAGGCGCCGCGTCCGATATGAAATAGCCGGACCGACCGCGTGGCACCAGATAATCGCCCGCCACCAGTTCCGTATAGGCCAGCGTCACGGTCAGGCGGCTGAGCCCCAGATGATCGGCAAGCCTGCGGCTTGACGGCAGCTTTTCACCCGCGCGAAACCGCCCCGACAAGATTCCATCCGCCACCATCTGGCGGATACGCTGCTGTAGCCCCCCGCTTGCGCCGGGCGTCAGAAAGAAGCCCTCGACCGGAATTGGCATATCTGGCCCTATTCTGTTCCGCATCTGGCCATAAAATGCCAAAAGGGCAGCCTTCACAAGCTGCCCTTTTGTGGTGGTTCAAATATCCCGGGGTGCGCGAGGGGCAGCGCCCCTCGCTCCCTCAACCAAACACCTTGGTCAGCGCATTGTCGATCGCGCCGGTGATCTGGTCGATGTCATCTGCGGTGGCGATCAGCGCGGGCGACAGGCACAGGGTATTGTTCAGCCCCGGCAGCGAGCGGTTGGTCATCCCGATGATCACGCCTTGCGCGTTGCAGTCGGCGACGACGGCGGCCACCTTCTTTTCGTCCATCGGTTCCTTGGTTGCACGGTTTGCCACCAACTCCGCGCCGCAAAAAAGACCCTTGCCGCGCACATCGCCGATGACCTTGTGCTTGTCCATGAGCGCGGTCAGGTTGGCAATGACCCGGTCGCCCATCTTCAGCGTGTTGTCCAGAAGGCCCTCGTCCTCGATGATGCGCATGTTTTCCAACGCGGCGACCGGGCCGGCGGTGCAGCCGCCGAAGGTAGAAATATCGCGGAAGTGGCTCATCGGATCGGCGGCGTTGTCTTTAAACATGTCGAACACCGCTTCGGTTGTGACGGTACAGGAGATGGCGGCATAGCCAGAGGCAACGCCCTTGGCCATGGTGACGAAATCCGGCTTGATGCCGTAATGCTGATAACCGAACCAGGTGCCGGTGCGACCCACGCCACAGACCACTTCGTCGATATGCAGCAGGATGTTGTATTTCTTGCAGATCTCTTGCACCCGCTCCCAATAGCCCGCGGGTGGCACGATGACGCCGCCGCCGGCGGTGACGGGTTCCAGCACGATGGCACCAACGGTATCAGGGCCTTCGCGCAAGATCACTTCTTCGATCGCATCTGCTGCGCGCTCGCCGTAGTTTTCCACATCCCACTGTTTGCGGTATTCAAGGCAGTGGGGCACCATCGCAAACCCGTCGGGGTAGGGGCCATATTGCATTGCGCGTTCGGCCTGACCGCTGGTGGCAAGAGCGCCAATCGTTGTGCCGTGGTAATCCCGCTCGCGGTAGAGTATCTTCCACTTCTTGCCGCCATGATGACGGTGCGCGATCTGGCGCACCATTTTGTAGACCTTTTCGTTCGCCTCGGATCCCGAATTCGAATAATAGACCCGGCTCATGCCCGGCATCTTCGAGATCAGCTTTTCGGCAAACAGGGCGCCGGGGATCGAGCCGCCGACACCGGCAAAATAGTTCATCTTCAAGAGTTGGTCGCGCACCGCATCGGCAATGCTTTCGCGCCCGTAACCGACGTTCACAGTCCAGACGGCGCCGGATACAGCGTCAATGTATTCTTTGCCGCGCGCATCCCAGACGCGCAGGCCCTTGCCTTCGACGATCACGCGCGGATCAGCGGTCTCGAAGCCCTTGTGGTTTATCAAATGATGCCAAACATGGGCGCGGTCGGCTTCGATGACTGCGGAGAGGTCATTGGGCGAAACAGAAAGATTCATCGGGTGGGCCTTTCGTGCTGGGGGCGCTCGTCCGGCCTTTGGCGATCCTCGCGGGGCGAGTCGGGCGGCGGGGCACCTGTTTTATCCTGGCCAGATGACCATGAATTGGCTCAGGCTCTTAGGTCCAGATCGGCTGCGATGATAGGTCCAGCGTATCAGCGCTTGGCGCGGGTCAGGCGGCTGGCCAGCAGATCGCCGGTTTCCGACAGGATCGGATAGGCCACCTGTGTGAATGCCGTATTGACCTGTTTCAGCGCGCGCAGGGTTTCCTGATGGATGTTCGATGTCTCGATCGACTCGGAGCGGCCTTCCTTCAGCCGTTCCAGATGCGATCGCTGCAGCGCCTGTTCTATGTCGCGCACATGGTCCTTTTCCTCGACAAGGGCGCGGGCGGCATCGGGGTTCAGCGTCATCAGCACGTTCAGCGCCGCCTGGGCATTTGATAGCACCCGGTCGTGAAAATCGTTGATCTCACGCTGGCCGGTCTCGGAAAAGCTGAAGCCGCCCTCGTCGAGTCTGCGGGCAAGCGACAGCATGTTATGGGCAATCGCATTACCTGCCGTTTCCAGATTGACTGCCATTTCGGCCAGATCAATGCCGCGCCGGGTGATCGTGTCGTCGCTGTCGGCGCGTTGCAGCTTGGCCAGATAAAGCTTGGTGTCCAAGTGGATGCGGTCCACTTCTTCCTCTTTGCGGCGGATTGCGTCGGCGGTGGTTTCATCCCAGCTGGAATACAGGGCGAGAACTGATCGCAGCATCGCCTCGACCCCTTCGCCCATTTGGAGAATCTCGCGTGCGGCGCAAGCCAGCGCGCGGTCTGGGTGGGCCAGCGCCGCAGGATCAAGGGCACTGATCCGTTGCAGCGTGGCCGAGGCCGGGGGCGGGGTGACCATGCGGTCGGCCAGTGCCATCAGCGGGCGGGTGAAGGGCAGCGCAAACGCCAGAAGCGCCAGATTGAAGAGTAGATGCAGGTTGATCACCTGCCGCGCCGGGTTGTCCCCCAGAACGTCGAGCGGTGGGCGCAGCATGATCAGCGCCAGAAGCGCCAGAAGCGCGCCGCCGCCGCGCACTACGAAGTTCGCCACCACCACGCGCCGCGCGGCGATGTCGGAGCCGAGCGTGAGTACGAAGGCAATGAGCGCGCCGCCAAGGTTCGCGCCCAGCACCATGGCCACGCCCGCAGTGACCGGCAGCATGCCGCTGGAGGAAAGCGTGACGAACAGCAGCACGGCAGCAACAGAGGAGTGAACCGCCCAGGCAAAAAGTGCGCCGATGACAAAGGCTGTGACCGGATCGCCGCCAAGATAGGCCATGGCGCTGACCAGCCCCTTGGCCTCGCGCAGGGGTTCGGTTGCCTCGCGGATCATGCCAAGGGCTACAAAGATCAGCGCAAGGCCGATCAGAACCCGGCCCCCCATCCGCCATTCGCGCTGGGTGGAGCGCTGGAAGATCACCACGCCCGCGACCATCAACACCGGCACAAGCCAGTCGGCGCGGGTCAGCAGAATTTGTGCGACGATGGCCGAGCCGAGATCGCCGCCCAAAAGCACGGCCAGCCCAGCTGCCGCCGCAAGGGTTCCGGCGGCGACAAAGTTCGTAGTCAAGATCGCCACCGCAGTCGAACTTTGCAGCAGCACGGCCGCCGCCGTTCCCGAAACCGCTGCCAGCAGCCGGTTTTCCGCGCCGCGCCGCAGCCATCTGCGCAGTTGCACCGACCAACCGCGTTCGACACCGGTGCGCACCAGACGCACCGCCCAGATCAGAAGCGCCGCTGCCCCGGCAATGTGAAGAACAAACAAAATCGGAGAGCTGGCCGGCACGTCAATGTTCCTATAAGCCCGCCACATGAGGTGGCTGTTACAAAAATGTCATAAAACCTTTACAATCACGTCCGCAGGCTCGGCGCAATGGCCGTTGACGCGGGCAGCGTTTGCGGTGGACATATGCCATGGCTTTTACCCTTCGTCAGTTACAGTTTTTCGTCGCCGCCGCCGAACTGGGCAGCGTGTCAGGGGCCGCGCGCGCGCTTTCAATTTCTCAGTCGTCGGTGACCGAAGCGATCCAGTCGCTTGAGGAAGATTTGGGGGTGGTTCTGTTCGAGCGCCGGGCGCGCGGGCTGGAGTTGACGCACAAGGGCTCGCTTTTTCTGCGGCATGCAAGCCAGATCCTTGGCGATGTCTCGACGGCGCGCATGGCCTTCCGCGAAGAAGAGGGCGATCTGACCGGGCGGCTTTCGCTGGGGGTGACGTCGCTGGTGGCGGGATATGTGCTGTCGGACATGCTTTCGCGCTTTCGCCGGGCCTATCCCAAGGTTGAATTGTCGGCGGTGGAAGACAGCGCTGACTATCTTCAGCATTTGCTGATCGGGGGCGAGCTGGATGTGGCGGTGCTGCTGACCTCTTCGATCCGCGACCGGGCGGCACTTCAGGTCGAATCGCTGCTGGTTTCGCCCTACCGGCTGTGGCTGCCGACTGGACATCGGCTGAACGCGGCCGAGGCGATCAGCCTTGACGATCTGGCAGGCGAGCAGCTGATCGCCCTGACTGTGGACGAGATTGAGGAATCTACTCGCCGCTTGATGGGGGCCTTGTCGGTAAAGCCCGACATAGCTTTTCGCACCCGCTCGGTCGAAGCGGTGCGGTCCCTCGTAGCGACGGGCGCAGGGGTGGCGCTTTTGCCAAGTCTTGTGTACCGGCCATGGTCTTTGGAAGGTGATCGTATTGAAATCAGGGATGTTTCCGGCGATCTGCCTTCGGTTCAGGTGGGGCTTGTCTGGCGCAAGGGCGCGCCCCTTTCGCCGGTGGCGCGCAATTTCATACGGGCCGCGCAGGGTGCCGTGCCCGAACGCTAGCGCAGCGCCGGGGATTAGCTGAAAGGCACTGGTGGTACGCTGCTGGCATTGCCGCACAGCTTGCGATGAAGCCATCGGAACAGCCGATAGGTCATATCTTTCTTTTGATATTGCGAACGTTAGCCTATGCCGCCATCCTTTCAAAACAAGCTGGAGGGCGCGTCGCGCTGCAATCCGCGCCAAAACGGCCAGAAGGCCATATCTGACGGGAGAGAAAAAATGCTGAAACGTGTGCTGATTTCCACCACGATTCTGGCCGTAGCCGGAAGCAATATGGCCTTCGCCCAGATGACCGAAGTGGGCGCGGGCGAGGGTGCGCTGAACATCGTTGCCTGGCCGGGATACATCGAGCGCGGCGAGACTGACAAAGCCTATGACTGGGTGACGAAGTTCGAGGAAGCTACTGGCTGCATGGTCAGCGTGAAAACCGCCAATACGTCTGACGAGATGGTGGCGCTGATGAACGAAGGTGGCTTCGATCTGGTCACCGCCTCGGGTGACGCCAGCTTGCGGTTGGTGGCCGGGGCGCGGGTGCAGCCGATCAACACGGATCTGGTTCCCTCCTGGTCGAAGATCGACGAGCGGCTTCAGAATGCCTCATGGCATACGGTTGACGGGGTTCATTATGGCGTACCCTATCAGTGGGGGCCGAATGTGTTGATGTACAACACCAACGTGTTCAAGGAGCCGCCGAAGAGCTGGTCGGTGGTGTTCGAGGAACAGACCCTGCCAGACGGCAAGTCGAACAAGGGCCGGGTGCAGGCCTATGACGGGCCTATCCACATTGCCGATGCGGCCCAGTATCTGATGGCCCACAAGCCCGAACTTGGCATCACCTCGCCCTATGAACTGAACGAGGATCAGTACAAGGCGGCGCTGGACCTGCTGCGCCAGCAGCGTGAACTGGTGGGGCGTTATTGGCATGATGCGATGATTCAGATTGATGACTTCAAGAATGAAGGCGTTGTTGCATCGGGTTCTTGGCCGTTCCAGGTCGGGCTTCTGGCTGCGGAAGGCCAGCCAGTGGCTTCGACGATCCCGGAAGAAGGGGCGACAGGCTGGGCAGACACGACGATGATGGAGGCCGACGCCGCACATCCGAACTGTGCCTACATGTGGATGGAACATACGCTGTCATCGAACCTGCAGTCGGATCTGTCGACCTGGTTCGGGTCGGTTCCTGTGGTGCCTGCCGCCTGCACCGACGGGTCTGGCATGCAGACCGCCGAGGGCTGCACAGCCAATGGCATGGATGATTTCGACCGTATCCGTTTCTGGACCACGCCCACTGCCAATTGCGCCCAGGGCGAGAATGCCTGCGTGCCCTACTATCGTTGGGTCAGCGATTATATCGGCGTGATCGGCGGACGCTGATCCTATCCTGATTTCCCCGGCCCTGCCGGGTTTCATCGGACACAATTTCCCCCGGCAGGTTGCCGGGGGTAACTTTGGATTTATGTCATGACCACTGCTGTCGAATTTAGTTCTGTTTCCCGCCATTTCGGCGCGCCCGACCGTTTGGTGAAGGCGGTCGATCAGGTGGATCTGGTGATTGAGGAAGGATCCTTCTTTGCCATGCTCGGCCCGTCTGGATCGGGAAAGACGACCTGCCTGCGGCTGATTTCGGGGTTCGAATTGCCCTCGGCCGGGGAGATCCGGATCTTTGGCGAGAACTGCTCGGATGTGCCGCCGAACCGGCGCAATGTGAATACGGTTTTTCAGGACTACGCTTTGTTCCCGCATATGACGGTGCGGGACAATGTGGCTTACGGGCTGATGGTGAAGGGCATCGACAGGCGCACCCGCCGGAGTCGCGCGGATGACATGCTGGCGCTGGTTAAGCTGGAAGGCTTCGGTGACCGCAAGCCGGCGCAGTTGTCTGGCGGTCAGCGGCAACGGGTGGCGCTGGCGCGGGCTCTGGTCAATGAGCCGCGGGTTCTGTTGCTGGACGAACCATTGGGAGCACTGGACCTGAAGCTGCGCGAGGCGATGCAGGACGAGTTGAAGAGTCTGCAGAAGCGGCTTGGTATCACCTTCGTATTTGTCACTCACGATCAGGGCGAAGCGTTGTCGATGGCCGACCGGGTCGCGGTGTTCAATCAGGGCAAGGTGGCGCAGGTTGGTAGCCCCTCTGACATTTATGAACGCCCCGCGACCCGTTTTGTTGCAGATTTCGTCGGATCATCAAACGTTTTGCCGCCTGATCTGACCCGCGCTTTTGGCGGTCCGGCTGAGTGGGCGAGCCTGCGACCGGAGGCGCTGCGCCTCGTGGCGTCGGCGGGGGCCCGGGTGACCGGGCGGGTGACGGCGCTGCGCTATCTTGGTGCGGGTACGCGCGTGGCGCTGGAAAGCTATGGCCAAGAGCTGGCGGTGTTGGCCCCGGCTGGGTCTGCCTTGCCTGAGACTGGGGCAGAGGTCGGCCTCGACTGGGACGCGAAGTCCCTGCATATGATGGCGGGCGCGTGATGGGCAGCGCAGCATCTCCTTTGCAGACAGGTCTGGCAGAACGGCTGACCGCGCTGTTCTGGCGGCGTCCCCGCGTGCTTTTGGCACTGCTGCTGGCCCCGCCGCTATTGTGGCTGGGGCTGGTCTATGTCGGATCTCTGGCAGCTCTTCTGTGGCAGAGTTTCTATTCGATTGATGAGTTTTCCGGAGTGGTGAAGCAAGAGTTCACCCTGAAGACCTTTGGCGAACTGCTGTTGCCGCAGAATTACGACATCATTCTGCGCACCGTCAGCATGGCCGCCGCCGTCACGCTTGCATCGGTCATCCTGGCCTTTCCGGTGGCTTTCTTTGCCGCGCGTTTCGCCAATGGCCGCTGGAAGGCAGTCTTCTATTTGGGGATCATGCTGCCCTTGTGGTCCTCTTATTTGGTCAAGGTCTATGCTTGGAAACTGATTCTGGCCAAGGAAGGTATCATCACCTGGGCCGCGAACGGAATCGGCGCAGGATCGGTGCTGGACGCGGTTCTGACGACGCCGGTGATTGGCGGCAATTCGCTTTCCACCTCTTACCTCGGCACTTTCCTGGTCTTTGTCTACGTCTGGCTGCCCTACATGATCCTGCCGATGCAGGCGTCGCTTGAACGGGTGCCAACTTCAATGCTGGAAGCATCTGCCGACCTCGGAGCGGGCGGTCTGCGCACCCTCTGGAGCGTGACCCTGCCTTTGGCGCTGCCGGGGGTAATTGCCGGGTCGATCTTCACCTTCTCGCTGACATTGGGCGATTACATCATCCCGCAGATCATCGGCAATTCGGCCAGTTTCATCGGGATGGCCGTCTATCAGTTGCAGGGCACCGCCGGGAACATTCCGCTCGCGGCAGCGTTTGCAGTGATCCCGATCCTGATCATGCTTGTCTATCTGGCGATTGCGCGCCGTCTGGGGGCTTTCGATGCGCTCTGATCGTCCGCCGCTGCTTTTGACCTTTGGTGCCATCGGTGGGCTGTTGTTCCTGCATCTGCCGATCCTGCTGATCTTCCTTTACGCTTTCACCACCGAGGAAAAGAGCTTTGCCTTTCCACCGCCGGGCCTGACCACCGAATGGTTCGGCGTGGCGTGGAACCGGGCCGACATCTGGCCGCCGCTGTGGCTGTCGTTGAAGGTGGCGGCGATTTCGTCGGGGCTGGCGATCATCCTAGGCACGCTTTGCGCTGCTGCGATGTCGCGGGCCCGGTTTTTCGGGCGGGATACGATTTCGCTTCTGGTGATCTTGCCGATTGCCCTGCCGGGGATCATCACCGGGATGAGCCTTCGGTCGGCTTTCGCCATGGCCGACATTCCCTTCTCGACCCTGACCATCGTGCTGGGGCACGCCACCTTCTGCATTGTCATCGTCTATAACAATGCGGTGGCGCGGTTCCGCCGACTGGGCACGTCGCTGAGCGAGGCTTCGGCCGATCTGGGGGCCACGACATTTCAGACCTTTCGCCATGTGATCCTGCCCAATCTGGGGACAGCACTTCTGGCCGGGGCGATGCTGGCTTTTGCCTTGTCGTTCGACGAGGTGATCGTGACCACTTTCACCGCGGGTCAGCAGAAAACCATGCCGATCTGGATGCTGGATGAACTGGTGCGTCCGCGTCAGCGGCCGGTGACAAACGTGGTGGCGATCGTGGTTTTTGCGGCCACCTTCCTGCCGATCCTAGCGGCCTATTACCTGACTGGCGGCGGTGAAGAGACCGCCGGCGGCGGCAAATGAAAGGACCCATGATGACCTTGCACATTGATACCGAAATGCTGGTTGGCGACCGGCTGGAAAAGGGTGAAGAGGCCAAGGAAAAGGTTCTGAACCCGCGCACGGGGAGGCTGATCCTTGATGTGGCCGAAGCTTCGACCGATCAGATTGACCGAGCGGTGGCGGCGGCGCGCAAGGCGTTTAACGGGTGGTCGATGACCACGCCTTCAGAACGTTCCGCGGCCCTGCACCGGATTGCCGACGCAATCGAGGGGCATGCAGACGGGTTTGCGGCGCTGGAGGCATTGAACTGCGGTAAGCCGATCAATGCGGCGCGCAATGACGAGATACCGGCGATTGTTGATTGCTTCCGTTTCTTCGCTGGTGCGGTACGCAATCAGCACGGGGCAATTGCCGGAGAGTATCTGGCAGGCCACACGTCGATGATCCGCCGCGATGCGGTGGGGGTTGTCGCCTCGATTGCGCCCTGGAACTATCCGTTGATGATGATGGCCTGGAAACTGGCCCCGGCGATTGGGGCGGGCAATTGCATCATCTTCAAGCCTTCGGAGCAGACACCGCTTTCGGCGCTGAAACTCGCGCGGGTGTTGGCAGAGATTCTGCCAGTCGGCGTGGTCAGCGTTTTGCCGGGGCGGGGCGAGACGGTGGGCAACTACCTGATCAACCATCCCGGCGTAGACATGATCAGCCTGACGGGCGATGTGGCCACCGGAAAGAAAATGCTGCAAGCCGCGTCTAAGTCGGTCAAGCGCACCCATCTGGAACTGGGCGGCAAGGCCCCGGTGGTGGTCTTCGATGACGCCGATCTGGCTGAGGTGGTCGATGGGTTGCGCGCTTTTGGCTATTACAATGCCGGGCAGGATTGCACGGCGGCCTGCCGCATCTATGCGGGCAAGAAGATATATGACCGGCTGGTGGCAGATCTGTCGGCGGCAGTGTCGACCATCCAGCTGGGCAATGCGGATGACACGACAAACGAAATTGGCCCCCTGATCAGCCTGCGGCAACGCGACCGGGTGGCAAGTTTCGTCGAGCGCGCCCGCGAACAGCCGCATCTTTCGGTCACGACGGGTGGCACGGTGATGGGCGAGGGGGGCTTTTATTACCGGCCCACCGTGATCGCCGGAGCAAGGCAAGAGGATGAGATCGTCCGCCGCGAGGTATTTGGCCCGGTCGTGTCGATAACGCCCTTCGCGGACGTGGATCAGGCGGTCGCCTGGGCCAATGACAGCGACTATGGTCTGGCCTCGTCGGTCTGGACCCGAGATGTGGGCCGAGCGATGGCGACCGCTGCGCGGCTGCGCTATGGCTGCACCTGGATCAACACGCACTTCATGCTGGTCAATGAAATGCCTCACGGCGGGCTGAAGCAATCCGGTTACGGCAAGGACATGTCGGCCTATGCCTTGGAGGACTATTCGGTAGTCCGCCATGTGATGGTGAAGCACGGGTGAGTGGCATTCCGGCGCGTGCCGCGCGTGCCGGATTTTCACCTTTATTCGCCGTGCCCCGACTCGTAGTCTTGGGGCATGAGTCTTGTCCTCTATTCTGCGTTGTATGGTCACAAGGAACCGCTGAACCTTCAGGTTTTCGGCTCCTTTACCCATGTGCGGCGGGTGCTGTTCACCGACCGAACCGACCTCGTCTTTCCCGGTGTCGAGATCATCCATGATTCACTGGACGGGCTGGAGCCAGCGCGCGCTTCGCGCCGGGCCAAGCTGATGCCGCATCGGTACTTGCCCGAGGAATGGTCGATCTGGCTGGACAACAAATCCCGGTTGAAGCGCGACCCGGCAGAAGTTCTGGCGGCGCTGCAGGGCCAGTCAGGCGTCGGTTTTTTCGCCTTTCCGCATTTCCGCCGTGACTGCGTTTACCAGGAAGGTCAGGCGGTCTGGGAAAATGGTCTTGACGATTACCTTACGGTCAGGAACCGCCTGAACGATTACCGGGCGGAAGGGATGCCTGCACATTCCGGCCTGATCGAAGGGCACTTTCTGGTGCGCCGTCATCACGACCCTGATCTGGTGGGTTTTGGCGAGCGCTGGTTCGATCAGGTGCTAAAGTATTCGCGCCGTGATCAGCTGTCCTTTCCTTATCTTGTCTGGAATATGGGTCTGCGCCATGACCTGATCACTGCCCTTGAGTGGCGCGAGACGGTGGAGTTCGATCACTTGGATCGGCGCAGCCGCACCCCGGATTTCCCCCGCCGCAATCGGGCCTGGCAGGTTGCGCGTCGGCTATGGCACCGTATGCGTGGCTGACGGAAGCGCCTTTTGCAGGCATTTCTTGATCGGATATCTGCAATGATGCCAGATTGTCATCCATTTTCGAACATCTATGCCTGCCGCCGTCGTGCGCCCTGAGTCTTTGCCGCCACAGGTGAAAAGTCCAAATGTGGTGGCCGGCAAAAGTGACTACCCATGCTGTGGGTGTGGGCCTATAGTTATCGTGGCCAATGGGGATCAGGGGAGTAGGGAATGCGCTGTCCGTTTTGCGGGAATGTCGATACGCAGGTCAAGGATTCCCGTCCCGCAGAAGATCACGTCTCGATACGCCGCCGCCGCTTTTGCCCGGCCTGCGGCGGGCGTTTCACCACTTATGAGCGGGTGCAGTTGCGCGATCTGGTGGTGATCAAGTCGAGCGGCAAGCGCGAAGACTTTGATCGGTCAAAACTTGAACGTTCGATCCGCATCGCCATGCAGAAGCGCCCGGTTGAACCCGAACGGCTGGATCAAATGATTTCCGGCATTGTGCGGCGGCTTGAATCGCTGGGCGAAACCGATATTCCCTCGAAGACGATTGGCGAGATCGTGATGGAGAGTCTGGCCCGGATCGATACGGTGGGATATGTGCGCTTTGCCAGCGTTTACAAGAACTTCCAGGCCGCTGATGATTTTGACAAGTTCGTCTCGGAACTCCGCCCCTCGGGCGGCAATGACGAGTGATCACGGCTTCTGACGCGCGCTTTATGGCGCTGGCGATCGGGCTGGGCGCGCGCGGGTTGGGGCAGGTCTGGCCCAACCCGGCGGTGGGCTGCGTGATCGTGAAGGACGGGCGCATCCTTGGCCGGGGCTGGACGCAGCCGGGCGGGCGGCCTCATGCGGAAACCATGGCGCTGGCGCAGGCGGGGGAGGGTGTGAGCGGGGCTACGGCCTTTGTCAGTCTTGAGCCCTGCGCTCATCACGGGCAGACCCCTCCTTGTGCCGGGGCATTGATCACTGCAGGGGTGGCGCGGGTCGTGAGCGCGCAGGAGGATCCTGATCCAAGGGTGGCCGGACTTGGCCATCAGATGCTGCGCGCTGCCGGCATCGCAGTCGAGACCGGCGTTATGGAGGCAGAGGCCGAACGGGTGCAGCGCGGGTTTCTGTGCCGGGTGCGGCTTGGCCGACCGATGCTGACGCTGAAGTTGGCGACCAGCCTGGACGGACGGATTGCGACCGCTACGGGCGAAAGCAAATGGATCACCGGACCTGAGGCGCGCCGCCATGTGCATCTGATGCGCGCGGCCCATGATGCGGTTCTGGTGGGGGCGGGGACCGTTCGCGCGGATGATCCCTTGCTGACGGTGCGCGATATCGGGGTTACCCGGCAGCCAGTGCGGATCGTTGCGGCACAAACCCTTGATTTGCCGCAGGACGGGCATCTGGCCCGCTCGGCGCGTGAGGTGCCCTTGTGGCTGATGCACGGATCTTCGGCGCCGCAGCAGGCCCGCGACTTATGGCAGGCCCGGGGCGCGAGGCTGATCGAAATCGCAGAGGTTGGCGACCAGATTGATCTGGCGGCTGCGTTGCGCGCATTGGCCGGCCAGGGCCTGACGCGGATATTCTGCGAAGGAGGCGGCCAACTGGCGGCCTCATTGCTTGTGCAGGACCTCGTGGATGATCTGGCACTGTTTACGGCGGGCCTGACGCTGGGTGCCGAGGGACGCGCGGCGCTTGGTGCGCTGAAGCTGTCTGCCCTTGCTGATGCGCGCCGTTTTCGTTTGCAGGAAAGCCGTCTGGTGGGCACAGACCTTTACGCGCTTTGGACCCGTGATCGGTCATATGCTGTCTGACTGAGCATGCCATGCATCATGGTCGCCGCCACAGCCATGGCCGGCTGGCCAACAACCCTTGCAACTTTGCCAGCAATCGCAGGTGGGCACGGGGCAGAGGCAGCATGTTCTGAGCCAGTCGTTCGATGATCACTTCAGGCGGGCAGGGCAGGCGGCTGACAGGATCGAAATAGCGCGGGTAGGCGATCAGTACGGCGTGAGCCAATGCTACTAGTGTCGGGCGGGCGGTGCGGCGGGCAGGGATCGGCCCAAGGTCGCGTGTCAGGCCCCACCCGGCGTAGAAGGGCGCGCCAAGGCAGGTGACCGGCTTGCCGCGCAGCAGGGCCTCGAACCCGAGGGTGGACGTGATGGTCCAGATCTCGTCCACGCTGGCGATCACGGCTGAAGGGTCGGTCATTGGCAGGACCTGATCAGCAAGGCCCACAGTGGCCTCTGGTGGCAGCGCGCCAGGGCGCAGGCCCGCATCGACATCGGGGTGGGGTTTGTAAAGGATCACGGCATCAGGGTTTTCCGCGCGTGTCCGTTGCAGAAGCGCAAGGTTGGTCCGTTCCTTCCCTGCGCCCAGCCGGATTGATGCGTCATCTTCGACCTGGCCGGGCACCAGAATCCGGTGACCTTGCGGCATGTCTGGCAGCGGGTTGGACGCCAGATTGTATTTCGACAGCCCAGCGGCGGTCAGCGCCGCGATCAGCCGTTCGGCGCGCAAGGCCCCGCCTGGGGGCAGGGGTGCGGCGATCAGGGTTTCGAGATCACTTTCGCGGGTCGGGTCGTAATAGATGCCGCGTGTATCTGCTACCAAAGACAGGGGGGGCACTAGCGCCGCGCCCAGCCCGCGCGACCGAATAAGCCCGTCCTCGACGTAGCGGAGTGGCACACCGATAACGCCGCCGCGCATCTCAAACGGAACTTTTGCCGCCCAGACCAATAGCCCCCGGCCTTCGGACTTCGCACGCCCGAAGCCGGCATTTGGGTCGTTGGCAAAACGCAGGGAGCGTTTACGCCCGAAGAACCGTTGCAGATGTGCGCGCTTCCAAAGCCGCATGCGGATGGCCACATGGCCGACGCGGTCGTCGCGGAAGGCGCGGGTTTCGGCCTCTAGCTGATCTAGCGCCTCTTCGAAACTGCACAGGCGGTCGCGGCACGGGTCGTACCATGTCGGGTAAAGGATCATGGCGGCGGCGAAAAGCTGAGCGCGGGTCAGCTTGCGCTGTCGGCGCCAGACCGGGTTTTGATCGTCCGTCAGGCCCCAGCCTGCATAGAAGGGCTGGCCGAAGACGCGGGGGCGGTGGCCCGCAAGGATTGCCTCGAATCCCATTTGAGACGAGACAGTATAGACGGCGATGGCCCCTTCCAGAAGATGGTGGGGTGACAGGTTGGCGCTGGAAAGGCTGACGAGGCCCTGTGCATCCTCGGGGCCGTAATGGCCGGGGCGGTGGCCCGCGTCGGTTTCGGGATGTGTGCGGATGACGATGCGGGCGGTGGGATGTTCGTCCTGGGCCACGAACAGCATCTCTCGGAACGTCGAGGCGCGCGCGCCGCAGGCGGTGATCGAGGCATCGCCGCGGGTCTGGTCGATGATCAGCACATAGCCCGGTTCGGGCGCAGGCAGGGCGGGGTCGAAGGCGTTGTATTTAGACAAATGCCTTGCCCTCAGGCGCGCCATGCCCGTGCGTGCACGGTCCAGAAGTGCTGTGTCGTCCAAAGGATGGCTGGTCAGCAGCCGTTCCAGAGCGGAAGGAGTGGACGGGTCAAAATGCAGACCCGCGCGGTCGATCAGAAGGCCAAGCGGCAGGCCGCCGTCGCGGCCGGTGTGAACCGACCTCAGGAAGGCATCCTCGACATGGATCAAGGGGCGATCAAGCGCGTTCGCGACCTTTTCGCCACGCGGGGCTGTCGGGCTTTGGCCCCATACGCCAACAGCATCCTGCGGCCCCGGCGCGCCCAGGGTTATGTCAAAACCTGCCAACGTCAGGATCCGGCGGATGCGCTTTTGCGTGAGAAAACCACCGTTATAGACAAACAGCCGCTGGCGGGATGCGCCAGCGGTGGTGGCATCCTGGTCTTTGGTGATCAATTGCCCTGCGCGATCTGATTCAGCGAATTCGCCGAAGTAGCGGTTCCGGTGAGAACGGCCAGCGTCTTCTGCCACCGCACATACGGCGCTTCGGTGACATAGATCATGTCGCCGTCGCGAATCTGGAAGTCCCGCGCGTTGAAAAGGCCGTCCGGCTCTTTCAGGTTAAGCACATAAACGACGCGCTGCGGGGTTTCGATGTCCGTACGGCCCAAGACGGTATTCGCGATTTGCGGCGCTTCATCGCGCAACACGAAGACGCCTGTCGGATCGGCAAGATTTGAATTCAAGCCGCCAACCTGGGCCAGAGCCTCGATCGCGGTCAAGTTGGCGCTCTCGAACTTGACCCGTGTCTGAGCACCGGTCGCGCCCAAGGCCGTAAAGGAACGCGGGTCAGCCTCGACCAGAATCACGTCATTGGGGCGCAATGCGATATCCATTTCCGGGTTTTCATAGACGTCGATCAGGCGTGCCACGCTGCTTTTTCCACCGCGTGTCACCGTGACCTGCGCGACCTGCGGATTGACCGAGACGCCCCCCGCGCGTGCAATCATTGACGAAAGCGTCCTGGTAGGCCGCTCGATGGGGTAGACGCCTTGCGCGCTGATGTCGCCCGTCACCGAAACCGTGGCGCCATCACCGGCGACACGGGTAACGGTAACCTGTGGGTCGGGAGTTTGTTCAGATAGCTTCTCGACGATCAGGCGGCGCACTTCTTCGGTCGAATTGCCGGCGGCCTTAATGCGGCCTGCATAAGGGACAAAAATGAAACCACCGCCATCAACCTGCACTTCGTCGAGCAGCGTTGCATTGGTTCCTTCGGCGGCCAGAAGCCCTTGATCGACGTTTTCCCAGATAACCAACCCCAGTTTGTCACCCGGGCGCACATCATCCGAGCCCATGACACCGGCGTTTCGGAATGATGCGTCAAAGCCCTGCGATGCCGATTGTGCCGTCTGGCGCGCGACAAGAGCCGTTACCGGTACTACGAAAGACTCTCCTCCCTGCTCGACCGATCCCGAGAGGATCTCTTTCTTGTTGGGGCCAGAGCGGGGCAGGCTGCACGAGGCCGCGCCAAACGACACTGCCAAAAGGACCACTGCGCTGGTCAGGCGTTTGGACAGAGTTTTCACCAGAGGCCCCGTATTTTTTTCGTAAAGTGCTTTGCAAACAGATTAGTCGCGGTCGGATTTGAAAAACAACAGCGTCTCAGGCGACAGTTTGGATGTGTTGCCGCATCGCCTCGCGTTCTGCGAGAAGAACTTCGTACGGATCGCGTTGGCTCAGCATCTTGTCCACGACGGAACGCAGCGCTTTTCGTCGTCCACGCGCTGAATAGAAGCCGCCTGGAATCTGTGAGGTTTCCAGAAGGAATTGCCGATAGTCGTGATAGGCATTGCTATCGGGGCTGATGGGGGATTTGAAGAAATCGGCCAGTGGTTGAGGCGAGACGAATTCGGGTTTGCCATAGACGGCAAGCCCAAGTGCCTTAAGCGGTTGGCCGCGCCACAAGACCTGTTGAGCCGCGGTGGAATTCACGGTTACGGCTGTGCGCGCATCATTCAGAAGGCTGGCCAGTCTGCCGCCGCGCACAAAGTGGACGCGCCCTGACAAGCCATATCGCCGCGCGCCTTCACGGATCAGGCGGGGCAAAGGCACCCGCTCGTCCTCCAGAGGGTGGGCTTTGAACGCAAGATGATGATGTTTTGCCGCCCCTGCAGCGAATTGCGCCAGACAAAGGTCGACAAAATCGGCCATGGAGGCAAAGTCGGAGTAGGTACGAAAGCTTGCATCATGTTCCAGTTGCAACAGCACCAGATGATAGGGAAAGCCGCTGCGTTTAAGGTGCCAGACGGTCAGGCGACGCTCAAGCCGGTGCCAGGGCCATAAAAGCAGGCGCCGAAGATAGAGATGAAATTCCTGCGCGACGCCAATGCCGCGATGCGGGCGGAACAGCCTATAGCGCTGGTTCAGCGCCAAGACACAAAAATGATAGAGAGCACCATAGAACATGTGTTCGCGCATGTCGCCCCAGCGGGCGGGGGCTGGGGGTTGCTCTGCACCGGGGCGCGCAAGGGCCGCGCGCATTTCTGAAAGGCTGATCTGCATCAGGCGCGAATTGCCGTTCGACCCGTCACGTTCATAAGTGACCCAGTAGGGCCGCAGATAACCTTCTTCGAAGACATGGATTGTCACTCCGCGCGCACGCGCCAGCCGGATTGCATCGGCATGGATCGGGCGGCTGTCGCCATAAATCACCAGATCAGTTATGCCCTTGCTGTCAAATATTTCGGCGCAAGCTGCCGGCCATTTGTCGGCGCTTTCGGTGAAGGCGATGTAGTTTGGCCTTCGCCAGAAGGCCTGATCTCCGAAGTTAAAACCAACCCGCCAGACCTTGGCTCCGGTTTCGCACAGTATGCGTGCAAGATGCCGGTAAAACGGCCCATGCGGCCCTTGCAACAGCAAGAACCGCTTTTCCCTGGCCACCGCATTCTGCACGTTGAACCCTGACACGTTGACCCGTGGCTTCTTCATGTTCGTATTGCTGTTCTTGCATGTGTGGACCTGTGTTTCCAGTGTTTGCTTGCGTCGGCCGACCCCACGGGCTAGGCATTTTTCAAGCACAGGAGGCCCCATGTTCACAGGTATTGTCACAGATTTGGGCGAAGTGATCGGCCTTGAACAGCAGGGTGATCTGAAAGCGCGGATTGCTACGGCCTACCCGGTGGCGGGCATTGCGATTGGGGCATCGATTGCCTGTGATGGCTGTTGCCTGACCGTGATCGCCAAGGGCGCTGACCCCCGTGGCTGGTTTGATGTGCAGATTTCGGCGGAAAGTGTGGCCAAGACCAATATCGCGGGCTGGTCAGTCGGCAAACGGTTGAATCTGGAGCGCGCGCTGAAGGTCGGCGATGAACTGGGCGGTCATATCGTTTCGGGCCATGTTGACGGTGTGGCAGAGATTGTCGGGATGCGGGATGAGGGCGACAGCACCCGTTTTACCTTCCGCGCCCCCACGGCGTTGGCGGGATTCATCGCGCCGAAGGGGTCGGTCGCCCTGAATGGAACATCTTTGACTGTCAACGAGGTGAACGGCGCCGAGTTTGGCGTCAATATCATTCCTCATACCAAATCGGTGACCAACTGGGGTCAGGCGCAGGTCGGTGATCTGGTCAACATAGAGATCGATACTCTGGCGCGTTATGTTGCACGCCTGCGAGAGTGGGGCGGGGCCTGAGGCCCAGCAATTCCCCGGAAAAGGGCCTTGGATCCTGTTAGGCCGCGAGGCAAGCTCGGCCGAGCCTGCCCAGGATACCGGCGGCACCCGGTCCAAAGAACCTACGCGGCTCTGGCCAATCCGGACGCTATGGTCTATGGGCGGGCGAGGCCAGCTGACGGCATGGAAAACAAATGACCGACGATCTGAAACGGGCGATTTCCCCCACCGAGGATATCATCGAAGAGGCGCGCAACGGGCGCATGTTCATTCTGGTCGATCATGAAGATCGGGAGAATGAGGGCGATCTGGTGATTCCGGCGCAGATGGCGACACCTGAGGCGATCAATTTCATGGCGATGCACGGGCGAGGGCTGATCTGCTTGACGCTGCCTGCGGCGCGGATCGAGGCTTTGGGCCTGCCCCTTATGTCGACGAAGAATTCTTCGCGTCACGAAACCGCCTTCACCATCTCTATCGAAGCGCGCGAAGGCGTCACCACCGGCATTTCCGCCCATGACCGCGCCCGCACCATTGCAGTGGCCATTGATCCGACCAAGGGGGCGGCTGACATTGCGACCCCCGGGCATATTTTCCCGCTGCGTGCGCGCGATGGCGGGGTGCTGGTGCGCGCTGGCCACACCGAGGCCGCGACCGATGTAAGCCGTTTGGCCGGGTTGAACCCCTCGGGGGTAATCTGCGAGATAATGAATGAAGATGGCACCATGGCGCGGCTGCCGGAACTGTTGGCCTATGCGAAAAAGCACAGGCTCAAGATCGGTACGATTTCCGATCTGATCGCTTACCGTCTGCGCCACGACAGTCTGGTGCGCGAGATCGCACAGCGTACTGTCACTTCCGTTAATGGCGGCGAATGGCTGATGCGGGTCTTTACGGATGCGACGCAGGGGGCTGAACACATTGTTCTGTCGAAAGGTGATATAAATTCGGTCGCGCCGGTGCTGGTACGGATGCATTCTTTGAACCCACTGGAAGATGTGCTGGGGCTTCACCCGTCACACGCCGGGCAGATGCCCGCCGCGATGAAGGCGATTGCCGCCGAAGGGCGGGGCGTGGTGGTGATGTTGCGCGACACGTCGATGAAGTTGGCGTTAGACGAGGAAGCCGCGCCGCACAAGTTGCGCCAATACGGGCTCGGGGCACAGATTCTGGCGGCGCTGGGCCTGAACAAGATTGAACTTCTGTCCAACTCCGGCACGCCGAAGATCGTTGGGTTGGATGCTTACGGTCTGGAAATCACCGGCACCCGCCCCATCGTGATGGAGTAAGCCATGGCCACGAATGAAAGCCATTACACGCTTCCACTTCCGCGCTTCGACAAGCCGGTGAAGCTTTTGATCGTAGTGGCCCCCTACTATCGCGATATTGCCGACGGGCTGATCGCCGGGGCGCATGCCACAGCTGCTGCCTGCGGGGCCGAGGTTGACCTGATCGAGGTGCCTGGCGCTTTGGAGGTTCCAACTGCCATTGGTATGGCATTTCGGATGGCTGATTATGACGGGTTTGTCGCCCTTGGCTGCGTGATCCGTGGCGAAACGACCCACTATGACACGGTCTGCAATGACAGTTCGCGCGGCATCACCATGCTGGGCCTTTCAGGGGCTTGCGTCGGCAATGGAATATTGACCGTCGAAAACCGTGAGCAGGCCGAGGTGCGCGCCGACCCTAACGGGCAGAACAAGGGTTGGGGTGCCGCAGCGGCGGCCTTGCATCTTGTTGCCCTTTCCCGCAAATGGGCCCGCCAGACCAAAGGCATCGGCTTTCGCCCGCAAGGCGAGATGCGCATTGCCAGTGACAATGAAGGACCGACCCGCGCATGAGCGACGAGACGCGCAAACTGACCCTTGAGGAAAAGCGGCAGATGAAATCTGCGGCGCGGCTTTACGCGGTGCAGGCCCTGTTCCAGATGGAAGCTGCAGGCCAGTCGGTGGACAACGTGCGTCGCGAATTTGAGACGCACCGCTTTGGTGCCGTCTATGAGGGTGATGAACTGGCCGAAGGGGACGTGCATCTGTTCCGGCAGATCCTAGAGGAAGCGGTCAACTGGCAGGCGGCCATCGACCAGGCCACTGATCGGGCCTTGGTGGCCAAATGGCCGATCGACCGGATCGACCCGGTGATCCGCGCCCTGTTCCGCGCCGCCGGGGCCGAGCTGAAACTGCCCGCGACCCCGCCCAAAGTGGTCATCAACGAATATGTCGATGTGGCAAATGCCTTCTTCCCGGATGGGCGCGAACCAAAATTTGTGAATGCAGTTCTGGATCACATGGCCCGCGAGGCAAAGCCGGAAGCCTTCTGACAAATCTGATCGCGGCCCTTGTGGCTGTGGTCCGTGTGGCGCGCCGCATGTTACCTCTACACATAACTGCATCGGCGCTGGTATTATTTGCGCCATGGCATTCCTGTAGTCGGCTGCACCACCTTGCCTGCGGCGATGCGTCCGCTATTCGCCTTCGCCGGGTTTGGTAAGCTAGAACAAGCTGGGGGTTTGCATATGCCAGAACTTGTTCGCCTATATGTCCGCCATGTTGTGATCGGCTTTCTGCTGGGGGCGTTGTTCACCGCGCTTCTGTTGTGGCTGAATGTCGCCAACCTTTGGCATCTGGTGAATGCAACCCAGGGTGGCGCGCTGGCAGTGGTGATGCTGGTCGTGTTCAACAGCTTCGTCTTTTCCGGTGTGCAGTTTGCCATCGCGGTGATGGGCCTGGCGGAAGAAGAAGGGCAGGGCGGTGGCACCTTTGCGCCGCTCACCGAACTCAAGGAACTGCCGGCGGAAGCGGAAAGTGGCGGGAACCGCAGCAATCGTGCCGGCGTGAATTTCCCGAGAGCCTGAGTGTTCAGGTGGTCGCCAGATACCAGGGCCTGGACCCTGGCAGAGCCAGCTCCCTCGGAGATGCTTATCGGCCACTGGAAAAGTGCCAAACACGCAAGGAGCAGAACCCGCCACCACTTCAGATAGTCCTGATGGGGGCTTTGCGCAAGGCTTGCGTAATGTTCATGCTTCGTTCATATTCTTCTGATGCAAGAAGCGTTGATGCCCGGACAGATCCTTGCGCGAGGTGTTTGCCGCCACCTGTTGTCGCATGGATTCGTCACAGTCGAGGAACTGGTGCCTGCACCAGGCTTGCGGGTGGACGTGATGGCGATTGGCCCGAAGGGCGAGATCTGGATTGTTGAATGCAAGTCCAACCGATCGGATTTTATCACCGATCGCAAATGGCAAAGTTACCTGAAATGGGCGGACCGATTCTTCTGGGCGGTGGATGCGGATTTTCCAGTGGATCTACTGCCCGACGGCACCGGATTGATTCTTGCCGATGGCTATGATGCCGAGATTCTGCGGATGGGGGCAGATATGCCTCTGGCAGGGGCGCGGCGCAAAGTCATGCTGACGAAATTCGCCCGCCATGCGGCGCTACGTCTGCAGGGCTTGCGCGCCCCCGGCGTCAGGGTGGGTGGAACTATCGCCCCTTAGGCTTGCCCTTGCCGCCCATGGCCCGAGCAGCCTCTGCGGCGGCCATCAGTTCTTCAGCGATCTCTTCAGCCTCTTCGGGGTCGAAGTCGAGCGGCAGGTCGATGCCATTGCCTTCGACATATATGCGCACCATGCCGAGTTCCGTCGGTCCGATCTGAAGGTTCGCGGCGACGTCGCTTTCCTTGTTGATGCTCATTCTGTCCTCCCGGGCTGAGTTTTTCTTCTGAACCAGCTGGGAAAGAAAACCAAGGCCTGTTTTTTACCGCGCTACAGGACAATACTATGTGCCGCGTGCCACCCGAGTGATGGCCGCGAGGGGCGTTACGCAGACTTTTTCTTTCGTTCTCGCCTGGATTATTGTTCGAAAATGTCTTGGTCGCGCAATATCAACGGCTAAAAGGCAGCTTTGGTACACTATATGGGTGTCAAGAGTATTTTTTCATTGACTGGGCGGGTTTCCGCGCATGACAATTTGTCGCAGGCCAGCACGTCGGCCTGACAACAAGAAACCAGAGGAAGGATACGAGCATGTTCGATAACGCGAGAAATGTCGTCAAAAGCCTTACCGAGATTGGCATGAGCCTGTTGGCTCTGGCAATCATTGCGTCTTTGTTGGTGGGACCCGCCAATATGGCGTTCCTGGGCGATGTGGTGGGTAATATCACGAATCTTGTCAGCACGCTTGGCAAAGCCGGTTTGGCCGGCCTGATTTCGCTTGGTGTTGTGCTTTGGTTGATCGACAAGCGCTAGACTGAACCTGTCCGCCTCCGGCAGAAAGGATAGGGATATGGACGCGCTTCTTCGCCATCTTGCAGATGTCAGACGGTTGTTCATTGCAGTCGCTCAGACCGGCTTTGCACTGTTTGCGCTGATCGTCCTTCTTTATCTCTTGCTGGGGGCGGATGCCGGACCTTGGGTCGGATCCGTCATAGCCAACCTGTCAATTCTAATTGATGCCATCGGACAGCAGGCGCTGATCGCTATTTCGATCGTCTGTGCGGCAGCGCTCTTTTGGAAGGCCCGTGGGTGAACGGGATTTTCCGGTTGACCCTGCCCGCAGAAAATCCTAATCGCTGCGCCATAGCCTTGTGGCTGTGCCGACATAGCTCAGTTGGTTAGAGCACCAGATTGTGGATCTGGGGGTCCCCCGTTCGAGCCGGGGTGTCGGTACCATATTCCCCTTCCCGCGAAGCCCCGGTTGACCACCGAAGAAAGCACCAGCCGCAGGCGCGGCCAGTAAGTCTTTTTCTGGAAGGCGAGTCGCTAGCCTTGGCAAACATTCCCTTTCGGACGCGTGTCATGCCTGAGCATTGCAGCCAGATGACTCGTCAGAAATCCCACCGAGTCAGAGCGAATCCGGCAACTGCGCTGCTTGCGTGCGCCAAAATGGCTTTGAAACAGCTGGAAAACATAAGTGTCGAGGAGGCGGGGTCGTGGGTCAAAGCAAAACTGCGCGGCGCTTTTCCCAAGAAAATAAGGCCCGTCCGGCTTGTGTGAAAAGGAAAGCGCATTTCTGTGACGTTTTTTTGAATTTCCCTCTTGCGAAGGTTTAGCTGTCTCCGTAAATACCGCCTCACCGAAGCGGACGAGACTGCTGCGGTGGACGGAACGGCGGCGACGCTGGGAAGTTTGCAGAATAAACGGGAACAAGCAGGCGGTCGCGTCATAGCAATAGATG
>CANJQT010000006.1 GCA_947476475.1 Paracoccaceae bacterium
CGAAATCAACCCGATCTCCCCGCGCCAAGCCCGCACCCTCCAGGTGATCCATGAAACGCGCCCCTCGCAGCCGTCAACGCCATGATTTATATGCGAAATATCACGATTACGACAGCGAAATCAGCGACTTACTTGGAGAATGTGGGTTACCGACCCTTCGTTGGGTCAAGAATTTGACCTTATAGTCGTTCCGCGCGAAGCGTTCCAATTGGTTACCAAGCCGACCGATGCGTTGAAATCGCTGGTGGCATTGCGCCGGCATCTCTCTTCCCATGGAAGATTGATGATAGATCTTTCAACATTTAAAGTGGTTCGACCCGAACAGGCCGGGCTCCAGCCAGATTACTTCGATGCGGCGTTGCCGGACGGTATCTGGATTGACGAGTGGACACGTTTCACCCCAACGGGTTCGTCGCTCTCGCGTCAAAGAATACAATCTCGTAACGGTGACGGAACGATTGGTGTGACTTTTCGGTATTCAAACCCAGATGACAGTGAAGTCCTTGCGAAAGAAGCAAGTATTCGCATGAGAGTCTATTCGAAGGACGAATTCGAAAAGCTCTGTGGGGAAGCTGGCTTGCATATTGAAGCGGTGTTGGGTGACTATTCCTGGTCACCCTACCGGGCCGGTGATGCGAGGATCATCTTTATCCTCTCTTCCGACGCTCACGACAAAAACACAGAGGAGACAACACCTCCCTCCGGTGTTTTATGGGACGTCATCAAGAATTTCAGCAATGAACGTGACTCATTCTTAACCAGAAATATTGGTTCCGTCGGGCAACGCCCAGACGTGCGGAACTACTTTGAAACCTATCTGGCAGAATATTTTGCCGGCCCATTTCTTGAAGGATATGGCGCAGAACAAATTCTGGATATGATGTCGAACTGGGCGGGGAACGGCAGTGCTCTTGATCTTGGTGCCGGCACTACCAGCCTTTTTTGGTATCTTCCGGCGACCCGAATTGATCAGGTGTCGTGTTGCGACATCGCACCCGAAGCTTTGGCAGTTCTGGACGAATTTGTACGCAAACGGCCAATTTTGCCGGAATGCTATCAGTGGGTTGCAGACCGTTTCGAATTGACCGACCAACAGGTCAGCAAGGTGCGTAAGCTGTTCGCAGAGTATCTTGTTTTTGACTGCATTGAGGCTTGGCCAAGCTGGATGGAACACACGAGCTATGACCTTATAACCGCGTTTGGAAATTTCGGCATCTCGCGCGACCTTTCGACGTATCAACGGTGCTTTGATCATCTTGTGACGCACCTGCGCCCAGGAGGACGGGCGATTGGCGCGGATTGGGCGAGACGTCCGTCATTTGTGGTCAAAGATAGTCACGACAACAGCTACCTGAGCGTTGAGTCGATCACAAAATCTCTCGTGAACGTCGGGCTTGAGCCACTTGCCTGTACGCGTATCGAGTTGGCGCATGATCCCCTCTACGAAGCAGTGTTCGTATGGGGCGGGCGGCTTAACTAGGGGAAATTCAGGAATCGTAAGCCGCCCGGTCAGTGAGGGGGGGGTACCTGTTCGTGCCCACGCCGGGCCAGTGGACCTCCCAACAGTCGGGCAGGAGGAACATCCCGATCCTCGGGTCGTAATATGGCGCGTTCAGGTACTGCTGCCCGGCATCCGCATCGAACCGCTCGCCGATATAGCCCTTCGCCTCGGGCACGTTCAGCGCGTAGCCGCCCCCCCTCACCACCGGATGGATGATCACCACTCCGCTGCTCGGCGACTGGGGTCTGCAGCGCGCCCGCCTCGCCTCGCTCTGAGCGGGCACCCTGTCCTTCAGTCACCATACCTTGAAATCGCAAACAAAGATGGCGGTCGATTCCGCGCTGGATTTGACCCTGCCTCAGCGTCTCGGATATGGCCATTGCCCGGACAAGCCCCCGGAACCCCGCAAGGATCTGGCGCGGCGGTTCGGTGTCTCTGGTTCGGTAAGGTGGCTGGCTGGGGCGCTAGGATTCGAACCTAGGTATGTCGGTACCAAAAACCGATGCCTTACCACTTGGCGACGCCCCAACTCCGGGCGGTTCTTACCCAAGGGGGGGGCGGCCCGCAAGTCCAAAAAGCGATTCTTTTCGGCGTTGATCGGCGCCGCTTTCGCGGCTATCGGAAACCATGATCAACTGTGATGTCCTTGTCCTTGGTGCAGGTGCTGCCGGCATGATGTGCGCCACAGAGGCAGCACGGCGCGGTCGGCGTGTGGTTGTGGTGGACCATGCACGCGCACCCGGCGAAAAGATCCGCATTTCCGGGGGCGGGCGCTGCAATTTCACCAACCTGTCGATTGCACCCGAAAGGTTCCTGTCCTCCAACCCGCGCTTCGCCTTGTCGGCGCTCAGCCGCTTCCCCCCCTCCAGCTTCATCGAACGGGTCGATGCGGCCGGGATCTCTTGGCACGAAAAAACCCTGGGGCAGCTGTTTTGCGATCATTCCGCCAAGGATATCGTGGCACTGCTAACCACCGACATGGCGGCAGCAGGCGTCACCCTTTGGCTTGGCGTAACTCTGGGCGCTATCCGCAAGGACGGGCGCTTTGTGGTTGAAAGTGATCGCGGGCAGATCAGCGCGGAAAGCCTGGTGGTGGCCACAGGTGGCAAATCGATCCCGAAAATGGGCGCCACCGGCATCGGTTATCATATCGCGGAAAACTTTGGCCTGCCGGTGCTGGCCACCCGCCCCGGGCTGGTTCCCCTGACTTTCGGCGCACAGGATCTTGCCGCCTGGCAGCATCTGGCGGGCCTTTCGGTCACCGCCCGGGTCAGCCACGGCAAGACCGGCTTCACCGAAGGGTTGCTGTTCACCCACCGTGGTCTGTCCGGCCCTTCGATCCTGCAAATCTCGTCCTACTGGTCAGAGGGCGAGGCGATCCTGGTCGATCTGGCCCATGGCCAGAATGTGGCAGAGGGGCTGAAAGCAGCGCGGCGCGCAAATGGTCGGCAATCGCTGACCCGGGCGCTGGCGCGGCATATCCCCGAAAAGCTGGCCGCAACGCTCCTCGACCGGCTGCGGCTGACCGGCACCCTGGCCGATCAACCCAATGTGGCACTGGATGCGGTGGCAGACGCAGTTCACCGCTGGCAAGTGCGGCCCATCGGATCCGAGGGCTACCGCACCGCAGAGGTCACGCTGGGCGGCATCGACACAAGGGCGCTGGACGCCCGCACGATGCAGGCGCGTGCCGTGCCGGGTCTGTTCTTCGTGGGCGAAGTGGTGGACGTGACCGGCTGGCTTGGCGGCTATAATTTCCAGTGGGCCTGGTCCTCGGGCTGGGCGGCGGGCCAGGCTGCCTGATCCTCATTTTCTGTCTGAAAATATCCCGGGAGGGTGCGGGAGGGCAGAGCCCTCCCGGCGGATCGGCCCCGAAGGGGACGAAACCCGAACGGTCTCAGACCCGAACCGGATCGGCCTTGGCAATACGGTCCAGCGCCATCAGCACCTTCAGAAGCCGGGGCATCTCATCAAGCGGGATCATGTTTGGCCCGTCCGACGGCGATTGATCCGGGTCCTGGTGGGTTTCGATGAATACCCCGGCAATGCCCAGGCTGACAGCGGCACGCGCCATCACCGGGGCAA
The DNA here is from genome assembly GCA_947476475.1 of Paracoccaceae bacterium. Lineage (GTDB taxonomy): Bacteria > Pseudomonadota > Alphaproteobacteria > Rhodobacterales > Rhodobacteraceae > TMP-24. The sequence continues at coordinate 3,587 of CANJQT010000006.1, forward strand.
ATTCGCGCTGCCCACCGGATGACCCGCCAAGGCCGCCCGGTTGTTGGACCGAATGGGTCGCATCCATGATCACCGGATAGCCAGTGCGGGCCATGGTCGGCAAAGACCGCATGTCAGCGACCAGCGTGTTGTAACCGAAAGACACGCCGCGTTCCGTCAGCAAGATCCGTTCATTCCCGGTCGAGGCCACCTTGTCGGCGACATTGCCCATTTCCCACGGCGCCAGAAACTGGCCTTTCTTGATGTTCACAACCGCCCCGGTCTGTCCCGCCGCGATCAGCAGGTCGGTCTGCCGGCACAGAAAGGCCGGAATCTGGATCACGTCCACCACCCCGGCCGCCAGCCGTGCCTGTTCGGCATCATGCACGTCGGTCAACACCGGCAGGCCCATCGCCTTTTTCAAGTCGCCCAGCACCTTCAGCCCGGCGTCGATCCCCAAGCCCCGTTTGCCGGAAAGCGATGTGCGGTTGGCCTTGTCATAGCTGGCCTTGAACACATACTGCGCGCCCACTGCGGCGCAAGCTTCGGCCATGCGACCGGCGATCATCTGGGCGTGATCGGCGCTTTCCAGCTGGCATGGGCCGGCGATGACGGTCAGGGGCCGGTCATTGCCCGCAACGATCCCGCCGAAGGCCACGTCTTTCATAGCAATCATCTTCAAGTCCTTCAGGACGTCATCTGCTCTCGCAGGATGGACGCGGTCAGCGACAACATCAGATAGATCCCGGCGAAGATCAGAAAAGCCATCGCCGTATTCTCGAACGAGCGAGGATAGGTCGGCTCATCGGGGGCCACCGGGTTCACGCTGGTCGACAGGTAGCGCACCTGACGGTTGGCTTCAATCCGCGCGGTTTCCAGTTGCTGGATCGTCTGTCCCAACATCAGTTGCCGGGTCTGCAATTCCGCCTCTGCAATGCGCAACTCGCCCGTCACTTCGGCCAGTGACTTGTTCCCGACCCCACTGACCGTCATCGAGGCGCGCAACCCGTCCAGCTGGTCTTGCAAGCGCGCCATGTCGCCCTTGACCCCGCTGACACGGGCCAAGCTGGGTTTGGCGTTGGCCTGCAGCTGGTCAAGTTCCAGCTTCTTCTTGCTCAGCATGACTTCGACCTCGGCCACCTGCTGCATCACCAGCGCGGTTTCCGACTTGGGATCCAGAACCCCCAACTGCTCTTGTAGCGTCAGCACCTTTTGCTGTGCAGCAGCTATCTTTGTTTCGGCGTCATCATAGGTTTCGCGCGCGCCCTTCATCTGGTCTTCGCGCACGCGCTGGGTCAGATGATCGACCTGCTGTTCTGCAAACTTCAAAAGCGCCTTTGAAAATTCCTCGCTGGATTTCGGGTCGGCTGCGATAACCTCCATCTTGATGATGCCCTCGGTCGGGTCGAAGCCGATCTTCACATTGCGGCGGTAAAGCTTGTAAAGCGCCTCGTTGCTGGCTTTCGGGTCAAGCCGTTCAAGACCGTCTATCGTGTCCTGGCTGAAGTGCGCCTTGTAGCCCATTTCCTGATCCAGTCGCAGCATGGCGTCCCGCGACTGCAGGTAGCTTTGCACCGCGATCGAATCCTGCGATGTGGCCATCGCCGTTCCGCCGAACATGCCGGCCAGATTGGCGCCACCGGCTGCGCCATCGGCCTTCTGGATCAGGAATTCGGATTTGGTCGCGTAAAGCGGGGTGGCAATGCGATAGTAATAGATCCCGGCCAGCAAGGTTGGAAAGAACACGAAAAACGCCAGACGCACCATCAGCATGGTAAAGTTGCGGCGGCGGCGGCGCACGATGTCGCGCTGTATTTCGATGATTGCAGCCGCGCGGCGCGCCGCATCGTCCAGGGCGGGCAGCGGCGCGGCCGGTTGGGCAATCTTCTTGTCTTTGAATGGTTCCAGCGCCCCGGGCGTTTCGCCCGGCTTCATGCCATCCGCTGTAAGCGATCCAGACGGCCCCGGCCCGCTCAGATCAAGGATGCTGTCGCGCTGGAAAGGATCAATGTTCTTGCGCCGCAGTTGCAACACCGCGTCATAATCGTCCTGTGCATCAATCCCGTTGCGCAGGGCAACCCGGCGGGCGGTGCGCAGTTGCTGGGCCGACAAGCCTTCGGCTTTCAGGGCCACAAGTTCGGCCGATCCCAACCGACCGGCTGCGGCGGCCGATGATCCGGCCTGCGCACCGACAAGGTTCATGTCGCCAAATCCGTCGTCTGCCGGAACCGGAGCAAAGGGCATGTTGCCGCCCATCGGTGCCGCAGCAGGCGCCAACGACGGCACCGTAACCGTCCGGATCCGGAATTTTTGGGCCTTAGGCGTGCTCATAGTGCCACTTCGCCTCTTCGAGGGTTTCGTAGAACGTCAATTTCCCATCACGCAGCACCGCCCCCGAGCGGCAGAAACGCTCCAGCGTGGCGGGCTGATGTGAAACCACGATAACCGTCGCCTTTTCCAACCGCTCACGCAGCAATGTCCCGGCCTTCCTGTTGAATTCGACATCAGCAGTCGCCGGCATGCCTTCATCAATCAGGTAAATATCGAACTCCAGCGCCAAAAGCAGCGAAAACATGAAGCGCGACCGCATCCCCGCGCTGTAAATCGTCAACGGGCGATCGAAATATTCATCAAGCCCGCATACCCAGCGACAGAAGGCTTCCACATAGTCGGGATCAAGCCCGTAAAGCTGCGCGATATAGCGGGCGTTTTCGCAGGCCGAATGTTTGGCGTTCACCCCGCCCATGAAGCCCAAGGGAAAGGAAACCCGGCAGGTTTTGCGCACCAGCCCCTCGTCGGGCTTTTCCAGTCCGGCCATCATGTTGATGATCGTCGTCTTGCCTGTACCGTTGTGCGCCAGAATTCCCAGCGAATTGCCCAACTCAACCCTGAAGGATGCGCGGTCAAGGATCACCTTGCGCTGCCGCCCCGTCCAGAACGACTTACTGACATTCACGAACTCAAGCATAGACCGCCCCGGGTTGTCCCGTCTGTTTAGGCGAACACCGTTAACGACCTGCCTACAACGTAAATCTGCCGCGTCCCGGACGAAATCAAGCGCGAATCTTAAAGGCACCGCAGCACGCCTGGCAAAATGGCGCCCAAGCCAGGACGCCTGCCCGCTGCATTGGGTTGCGGCCCGGTTCGGATCAGCCGGGCACCTTCGTGACCTTCAAAAGCCGCCCGGCCAGAATCGCCACGGCGGCAGCGGCAAAGCTGAACAGCGCGCCCATCTTGGCCGCATCCTGAACCGGACCCGCCGGGAAGGCCACCGTCGCCACGAACAGGGCCACGGTAAAGCCGATCGCCGCGACAAAGCCGATCACCACCAAGTCGGCAAGGCGCATCCCTTCTGGCAGGCCAAGGCGAAGCCACCGCACCGCCAGCCAGCCAAACAGGAATATCCCCACCGGCTTGCCCACCAGCAAACCCATCGTGACCAGCCAGGTCGGCGCACCGATGGCGCTGAATTCGACCCCGGCGTTCAGAAGGCCAAAGAAGAACAGCACCACCTCGACCGGGCGTTTCAGCGCATGTTCGATCGTGTTCAGAAGGTCGGTCAGATACTGTTCGGCCTCGGCAAAAATACCAAAGGCGCGGTCGGCATGCGGCACGGCGGGAACCACCGGCAAAAGACCAAGCGCCGGGTGGATGCCCGCCTCTTGAAAGCCGAACCAGCTGATGATCCCGGCGACCAGATAGGGCCAGAAGGACAGGTGTTTGCGCACCCAAGTGGTGTAGGGGCGCAGCTCATGGCCGCGATCCAGATGAACCGGCAGCCAGTTGAACCCCAGATAGACCAGCGCCGCTGCACCGAACGACAACAAAAGCCATAGCGGTGCCAACTCGCCGGTCGGGTAAAACACCGCCAGTATGATCAGCCCCGCCGCATCATCAGCAATCGCCAAAAGCAGAAGAAAGCGGATCGCCGGATGGCCCGCGCCAAAGACCACGCGCCCGACCAGATATGAAAAGGCAATGTCGGTCGCCGTCGGCACAGCCCAGCCCCGGCCCACCTCGGGCAATATCCCGAGGAAAGCCGCAAGCCCCAGGTAAACCGCCACCGGCCCGACCATACCGCCCACCGTTGCGATCAGCGGCGTCATTGCCCGCCGCCCGCGCAGCGACCCTTCCTCCAGAATCAGCGCCTCCCAGACCTCTTTCGCGGCAATCGCAAAAAACAGGGCCATCAGCACATCGTTGATCAGGAAATGCAGCGTCAGCGTCCGGTGGACCGCACCGCCTTCCGCATAGGGCTCGCCGATGATGAAATCCTCGATCAGCACCGAATGGACCAGCGCGTGATAGCTGTGGGGATCGGTATTCGCCCAGATCAGCGCGACCAGCGTTCCGGCAATCAGCAAAAGCGAATAGGCGGAAATGTAGTTCCAGACGCGATACATGGGGCCTCCGATCCTGGCTGCCTTCCGCAATAGTGGAAGGCGCGGACGGGAACAACCGCAGGCAGGCAGAAACTGAGCTTTCCATGGCAGACTTGTCGCAGACTGCAGCGCCGCTTACCTTCCGGGCATGAACGATTTTGCCGATATTGGCGCCCGTATCCGCGCTTGCCGTCTTTGTGCCGACGCCTTTGCCGCGACCCATACCGCGCACGACCCGCGTCCGGTCCTGTGGCTTTCGGACAAGGCACGGGTGCTGATCGCAGGTCAGGCCCCCGGCGCGCGGGTCCATGCTTCCGGCAAGCCGTTCGACGATGCTTCAGGCCAGCGCCTGCGCGACTGGCTGGGGCTGGACGAGGCCGCCTTCTGGAACCGTGCGCAAATCGGCTTTCTGCCGATGGCCTTCTGCTTTCCCGGTTACGACGCCAAGGGCGCGGACCTTCCGCCCCCGCCACAATGCGCGGCCACCTGGCGCGCGAACCTGTTGGCCCGCCTGCCCGGCGTGCGGCTGACCTTTCTGGTCGGCGGACATGCCCAACGCTGGCACCTGCCCCGGTCCGCCATCGCAGGCGGCGTCAGCGCCACCGTCGCCCGCTGGCGCGACTTCGGCCCTGACATATTTCCCTTGCCCCATCCGTCCTGGCGCAATAGCGGGTGGCTGAAACGCAACCCCTGGTTCGAGGCCGAGCTTCTGCCCGCCGCCCGCGTCCGGCTGCACAAGGTTCTGGCCGATGGATGAAACCCCGCTTGACCACGCCCACCGCGCGATGGCGCATGCCCCCCATGACGATGCCAAGCGCCTCGCCTGGTATCACTGCTTTGCCGATACCGAACTGTGCCTGCTTCTGACCCACGAGCCCGAAGGCGAAACCCTGTCGCCCGCCCTCTTCGAACTGTCCGAAGGCCGCTTCGCCCTGACCTTTGATCTGGAAGAACGCCTGGCCGACTTTGCCGATGGCACTGTGCCCTATGCCGCCCTTCCCGGTCGCGTCATCGCCGCCGCCCTCGCCGGACAAGGCATCGGCATCTGCGTCAATCTCGAAGTTGCCGACTCCACCTTCGTCATGCCACCCGAGGCGGTGGACTGGCTGACAAAAGCGCTGGATCAACGCCCCGCCGAAGATCACGCCCGGCTCTCGGGCTGGACTACCCCCGACGATCCCGAACTCGCCCGCGCCCTCAGCGCCAAATTCGCAGGCTACCCGGTGCCGGCCGCCGCCATCTGGCTGGTCGGCCTGCGCCATGGCCCGGATCACGCCAGCACCGCCGTGGTCTTCGTCGATGTGAAGGAAGGCTTCGAAGACCCCCTCGCCAAGGCCGCGAACGAAGCCGTGCTGTTTTCCGGTCAGGATCCCGCAGGCATTGCCATCCTGTTCCTCACGGCCGAACAGGCGGACGGGATCGAAGCGGCGGGTCAATCCCTTTGGACCCCGACGCCCGAACCGCAGCCCCAGCCCAAAGCCGCACCCCAGCCCCCCGGATCAGACCCGACCCGCCCGCCCCGGCTGCGTTAGGGTCGTTCGACATTCAGACCCAGTCCGGCATGGCTCTCTTCCCTCAGCACCTGCATTTTCTGTCACGAAATATCCTGCGGGGAGGTCCGGAGGGGTGCAAAACCCCTCTGGACGCCACCACCGGGCGCACCGGCCGGTGACTGTCGATCCGCCCTCAGGGGCCAACCCGCACGATCTCGTCCTTGCGAACAAAGACAAACTGGTCAATCACCGCAATCGCCTCCTCGGCGGTTTCGACGTAGGTGAACAGTTCCATATCCTCGGCTGAAATGGTGCCCGCATCGGCCAGACCCTGCCAGTTGATGATCCCGTCCCAAAAGGCGCGACCGAACAGCAAAACCGGAATCCGGCTCATGCGCTTGGTCTGGATCAGGGTCAGCGCCTCGAACAGCTCGTCCATCGTGCCAAAGCCGCCGGGAAAGACGCACAGGGCCTTGGCCCGCATCAGCAAATGCATCTTGCGGATGGCGAAGTAGTGGAAATTGAAGCACAGGTCCGGCGTGACATATTCGTTCGGCGCCTGCTCATGGGGCAGCACGATATTCAGGCCGATCGAATGCCCCCCCGCCTCATGCGCGCCACGGTTTCCCGCCTCCATCACCCCCGGCCCGCCGCCGGTGACGATCACATTGTCGCGGCCATAGCTTTCCAGACTGCGCGCGGTCATGATCGCGGCAAAGCGGCGCGCCTCCTCGTAATAGCGTGACAGATCGGCAAGGGTCTTGGTGCGCGCCGTGTCCTTCAGCGCCGGTTCGGGAATGCGCGCGCTTCCGAACAGAACGATGGTTGACTGGATGCCCTTTTCATCCAGCATCATTTCGGTCTTCAGAAGTTCCAACTGCAACCGCACCGGGCGCAGTTCCTCGCGCGTCATGAAATCCTTGTCGGTGAAGGCCAGACGGTAGGCCGGGTTCCGGGTCTGCGGCGTGTCAGGGATACGGGTTGCCGCCTCCACGTCCTGGCGGCTGCGGCGAAGCGGATGGCGGCGGTCGATATCGGTCATGGTCTGTCCTGTGCGCTTTGGGCCATGATCTGCCATTTCGATGGCCAAGCGCAATGGTGGCCACGCAAAACACCCTTGCGGCTTTGGCACCGCCTGTCACACTGATTGCGAAACGGGGGGAACGATGGACTGGACGCAAGAGATCAATGCCGCGGCAGGGCGGATCAGCCCGCATATTCGGCGGACCCCGGTGATGCGGGCCACGCTGGCCGGGCATGATCTTGCGCTGAAACTCGAACAGGCCCAGCATACCGGCAGCTTCAAGGCGCGCGGGGCCTTCAATTCGCTTCTCTCGCTTCCCGTCCCGGCAGCCGGGGTCGTGGCGGCCTCGGGTGGCAATCACGGCGCTGCGGTGGCCTTTGCCGCACACCGACTGGGCCACCGGGCCAAGGTCTTTGTTCCCGAATTCGCGGGCCCCGCCAAGATCGGGCTGATCCGCCGGTCGGGGGCCGATCTGACCGTGGTGCCCGGCGTCTATGACAATGCCCTCGCCGCCGCCCGCACCTACGAGGCTGAAACAGGCGCAATCCAGATCCATGCCTATGACGCCCCCGCGACCGTCGCCGGACAAGGCACGCTGTTTGCGGAATGGGAAGAACAGGGCCTTGCGGCCGACACGATCCTGATCGCTGTGGGTGGTGGCGGCCTTATCGGCGGCGCGGCGGCATGGTTTGGCACCCGCATGAAGATCGTCGGCGTCGAGCCCCACAACGCGCCCACACTCAACCGCGCCCTGACCGAAGGGCCGGAGACCATGGTTGATGTGTCCGGCGTCGCCGCCAACGCGCTGGGTGCCAGAAAGATCGGTCGGATCGGATATGATCTGGCCCGTGCGGCTGACGTGACCTCGGTGCTTGTCGATGACGAAGATATCCTGTCCGCGCAGGCGCTTCTTTGGCGTGAACTTCGGCAATGGGTGGAACCGGGCGGGGCCACAGCACTTGCGGCCCTTCTTTCCGGCGCCTACCGCCCCGCACCGGGCGAAAGGGTCGCGGTCCTTCTTTGCGGTGGCAATCCCGCGCCGGATCTTCTGCCGGAAACGTCGCATTGAAATCACGGGTCGGCACCTCTATAGGCCAGTCTGCCGCCACATCTGTCTGACCTGAGGGAGTAACCCATGTCCAACGCCGCCCTGGAAGCCGCCATCGAAAAAGCATGGGGTAACCGCGACGCGATCAGCCCCGCCACCAAGGGCGAGACCCGCGATGCGATCGAGGCGACGCTGACCGCGCTCGACAGCGGCACCCTGCGGGTGGCCGAACGTCAGACGGACGGCAAGTGGCATGTGAACCAATGGGCCAAGAAGGCCGTGCTTCTCTCGTTCCGCCTGACCGACATGTACGAGATTTCCGGCAGCAACGGCGGCTCGAACTGGTGGGACAAGGTGCCCTCTAAATGGCAGGGCTGGGACGCGGCCAAATGGCGCGCCGCCGGTTTCCGCGCCGTGCCGGGTTCGATCGTCCGCCGCTCGGCCTTTATCGGCAAAGGCGTGGTGCTGATGCCTTCGTTCGTCAATATCGGCGCTTATGTCGATGAGGGCTCGATGGTTGATGGCTGGGCCACCGTCGGCTCCTGCGCGCAGATCGGCAAGAACGTCCACCTTTCCGGCGGCGTCGGCATCGGCGGCGTGCTGGAACCGATGCAGGCTGGCCCGACAATCATCGAGGATAACTGCTTCATCGGCGCACGTTCGGAAGTCGTCGAAGGTTGCATCGTCCGTGAAGGGTCGGTCCTTGGCATGGGCGTTTTCATCGGCCAGTCGACCAAGATCGTCGACCGCGAAACCGGCGCCGTCTTCTATGGCGAAGTCCCCGCCGGATCGGTGGTGGTGGCAGGCTCCATGCCCTCGAAGAACGGCATCAACCTTTACTGCGCGGTGATCGTGAAAAAGGTCGATGCCCAGACCCGCTCGAAAACCTCGATTAACGACCTGCTGCGGGATTGACCGCAGCGGCAGATCAATTGAACCAGAAGAAGTAGGCGAGCATCCCGCCGTACAGAAGGTCCATACCTGTATCCAGTGTCGATCCCGGGGCTAAGGGACCTGTTTCTAGATAGGGAAGCGCGCCCGCACCCGAGATGATCAGGATTGGGTCGAGGGTTTCCGGTTCTTCGAGCATGCTGCGGATGTTTAGGCCCTGCGATTTGTCGAACCGCCAGTGGGCGATCAACAGCCGCCCCTCCAACACCGCTTCGGCCTGATCCAGAAAACTCATCCATCCACTCAGGATTTCTTCCGTGACCTGCAGGTTGGAGAACAGGCTGGATTGCTCAGGCCCAGGGATCCACTCGCCGTTGTCATCGGTTTCTTGCAGTATCGAGGCCCAATTTGCACGACTAAGGGCTATCATGGTCAGAAAATGCTGCCGCGCCGTCAAGAGGCGCTCTGGCTCCACCACAGGCCATCGGAACAGGTGGACAAAGGCAACAAGATCGGCAATCCCGCCATACTCCAGTGCATTTCTCGTTCTCTCGCAGGCCCGATAGCGGTCCCAAATTGCTTGCTCCTCTGGGGTCAGCTCATCACTATCCAGATCCTTTTTGGGGCGGCCGCATTCCTTGGCGGCTAGGGCGCGCTTGTACTCCACGAACATTTTCTGCCGCGCATCCTCAAGGGGCGCAGATGCCAGCGGGCTTTTGGGGAAGGCTGAATGAAAGGTCAGATCGATTGCATCTCTCCAGTCATAGGCCAGCAGAAGATCAGAAATGCCGGCCAGCAAATGGCTGTATCCGCGCAGCCAAAGCACATCGCTTTCGTCAAACCGGATCAAGGGAATGGTTTTCTGGACTTCGCTGCCGGATATCGCGCTCAATATCATGGGAATTGATTCGATGGGTTGGGCCTCCCCGTCACCATTGAAGTCCAAATAGACTTTCTTGACGTAAAGTGGCAGGGTAACCTGCCCGGCCGGGACGTGCGACAGGGTCACATCGGCTGCCTGCAGGTCCGTGTTGAATTCGGTGAGGATCCGGCGAAAGCTTTCGGCCGAAAAGGGCTGAGGCGAGGGGTTTTCCGGCATAGGCAAGCGCAAAAAGGGCAGATCGGACATTCCGGGCAGCCAGCCCGAAAGGGCTTCGTCGCCTTGGTCATGGGTCAGACCGTGACGATAGAGACCTTGCCCAAGCCCTTCAACCGCATCCAGAAATTGCGCCGCGCCAAGGGCGAATTGCGCCTGCATATCCCCCGGGCTCTCAGCCAGTTTGATGCGGGCAAGCGCCATGGCACCGCTTATATCAGCTTTTTCCAGATGCATCTGAAAGTCCTGTTCAAAGACCTCATCGGCACGGGCCATTGACAGAGGCGCGCAGGACAGGGCTGCGCCCAACAGCAGACTAAAGGCACGGTGTCTTGTCATGGTGGCACCTCCGGTAATTTTTGCCAGTTTGCACAGACCCGCCGATAGCTCGCCATGATGCAGGTCAAGGGACTTGCGGTTGACAAAACCGCCGCCCCCCGCCAGTGGAGAGCAAGGAAATGGAGCATTCTATGAGCGACGGCGACAATCCGGGCGACAAGCCCGCCAAGGTCAAGCGACCGCAGCAGGTATTCACGCTGGTCGTGGAGCTTGGCCGCAAGGCGGGCGACGGACTGCCGGATGGGGCTACCGGGGCCGCGTTGATAGTATATGCCAGCGGTGTCGACGAGGCCGAGGCCGTGCGCGAGACGGTGGCAGTGCTGAAAGAGGCCGACATGGCGCCGCTGGATGTCACCGGCTACGGCACGCTCGACGAGCGGCTGGCCGAAGGCCACGAAATTGACGCCGACGAACGCGCCCTGATGGATCGGGCCCTGACCGACAACGCTGTGATCGTCGCTCAGGCCACGCCGTTTTTCGGCGACGAAGACCGCACCCGCACCTTGCACTGATCAAAGGCCATCCCATGACCCACACGCCCGTCGATCCCGTCGCCCTGACCGCCGATCTGATCCGCTGCCCCAGCGTGACCCCGGCCGAGGCGGGCGCCCTTCAGCTTCTTGAAAAGCTGCTGTCCGGTGCTGGCTTCGACTGCCGCCGGGTGGATCGCAACGGCATCCCCAACCTTTTCGCCCGCTGGGGCCGTCAAGGGGCCAACCGCACCTTCGGCTTCAACGGCCATACCGATGTGGTGCCGGTCGGTGACGCCGCCGCTTGGACCCGTGACCCGTTCTGCGGCGAAATCCACGACGGCTGGCTTTGGGGCCGCGGCGCAACCGACATGAAATCGGGCGTCGCCGCCTTTGCCGCCGCAGCGATTGATTTCGTGCGCACCACCCCGCCCGATGGCGCCATCATCCTGACCATCACCGGCGACGAAGAAGGCGTGGGCCATGACGGCACGCTGGCACTTCTTGACGACATGAAGGCACGGGGCGAAGCGATGTCTGTCTGCCTTGTTGGCGAACCGACCTGCCCGGAACATCTGGGCGACATGATGAAGATTGGCCGCCGTGGATCCCTGACCTGCCATTTCGAAGCGCAAGGCGTGCAGGGCCATTCCGCCTATCCGCACCGCGCGAAAAACCCGCTGACCGCCATGGTGCGGCTGATGGACCGGCTGGCCAGCCACACGCTGGACGAGGGCACCGATCATTTCGACCAATCCACGCTGGCCATTACCACCATAGACACCGGCAACCCCGCCACCAACGTCATCCCCGCCCGCGCCCGCGCCACGGTGAACATCCGCTTCAACGATGCCCACACCAGCGCCAGCCTGTCGGACTGGCTGCGGGCCGAGGCTGGACGGGTCGAGAATGAGACCGGCGTCACCTTCACCCTGCGGCTTGACGTAACCGGCGAAAGTTTTGTCACCGCACCGGGCGAATTCGTTTATATGGTCACCCGCGCGGTCACTGCGGAAACCGGGCGCGACCCGGTCCTGTCCACCTCGGGCGGCACCTCGGACGCACGATTTGTAAAAGACCATTGCCCGGTGGTCGAATTCGGCCTTGTCGGAAAGACAATGCATCAGGTCGATGAACGGGTCGAAGTGGCACAGATCGTCAAGCTGAAGTCGATCTACGCCCGTATCCTTGCCGACTATTTCGCCTGAACCGTCGCCACTTGGTGCGAGGGCTCTGCCCTCGCAGCCTTAGCAGTTTGCCCGGCAGGACGCTTTCCACATGACGACGCCGCCGCCGCCATGCTAGGGGGAAGCCATGGCACGCATTCCTTCAAAAGACGAAATCCTCGGCTGGATAGCCGACAATCCCGGCCTCTCGGCCAAGCGCGATATCGCCAAGGCCTTTGGCATCAAGGGCGCCGAGCGGATCGAACTGAAGCGGATCCTCAAGGAGCTGGAAGGCGAAGGCACGCTGGAACGGCGGCGCAAAAGCTACCGTGACGCCGAGGCCCTTCCGCCGGTGTCGGTTCTGGTGATCCTGCCGGTCGACAGGCAGGGTGACCAATTCGCCCGCGCCATCGAATGGCAGGGCGAGGGGCCAGAGCCGCGCATCCTGTTTCAGCCGCGCAAGTCCGACGCGCCAGTGGCCGAGGGCGACCGCATCCTTGCCCGTCTGAACCCGGTCAAGGGCCAGGATCACCAGTACGAGGCGCGCCTGATCCGCAAGATCGGCACCAACCCGATCCGCATTGTCGGCATCTTCCGCAAGGCCACCGAAGGCGGGCGGATCATCGCCATCGACAAGGGATCGGACAAGGAATGGCTGGTCGCGGCCGAAGCCACCCAATCCGCGAAAGACGGCGAACTGGTCGAGGCGGAACTGGCCGGGCCAAAAGGCCGGCTCGGCCTGCCGCGCGCCCGCATCGTCGAACGGCTGGGTGATCCGTCCGCGCCCAAAGCCGTTTCCCTGATCGCCATCCATCAGCACGGCATTCCCGACGCCTTCCCCGACGCGGTGATCGCCGAGGCCGATGCGATGGCGACCGCCCCCCTGGGCGCGCGCGAAGACCTGCGCGCCCTTCCCTTCCTGACCATCGACCCGTCGGATGCCCGTGACCGCGACGATGCCTGCTACGCCCATGCCGACGAGAATCCGCAAAACCCCGGCGGCTACATCGTATGGGTGGCGATCGCCGATGTCGCCCATTACGTCACCCCGCAATCCGCGCTTGACCGCGAGGCGCGCCATCGCGGCAATTCCAGCTATTTCCCCGACCGGGTGGTGCCGATGCTGCCCGACCGGCTGTCGAACGACCTTTGTTCGCTGCATGAAAACGTCGATCGCGCCGTCATTGCCGTGCGCATGGTGCTTGACGCCCATGGCCGCAAGCTTTCGCACCGCTTCACCCGCGGCCTGATCCGTTCGGTCGCCGCCTGCGCCTATGAGGAGGTTCAGACCGCCCAGGACGGTTCCCCGAACGACCGTATGGCCCCGCTTCTGGCCGAAGTGATCGCCCCCCTTTACGCGGCCTATGCCGCCTGCATCACCGCCCGCACCGCGCGCCAGCCGCTTGACCTCGACCTTCCCGAACGCAAGATCGAACTGACCCCGGACGGGCGGGTGAAATCCGTGGCCTTCAAGGAAAGGCTTGATGCCCACCGGCTGATCGAGGAATTCATGATCCTCGCCAATGTCTCGGCCGCCGAAGAACTTATCCGTCTGCGCCGCCCGCTTTTGTACCGTGTCCACGAAGAACCCAGTCCTGAAAAGATCGACGCGCTGCGCGAAACCGCCGAAGCCTCGGGCTTTACGTTGGCCAAGGGGCAGGTGCTGCAAACCTCGGCGCTCAACCGGCTTTTGCAGCAATCGCAGGGCACGGAATTCGACGAATTGATGAATGTCACCATGCTGCGCTCGATGACGCAGGCCTATTACAACCCTGAAAACTTCGGCCATTTTGGCCTCGCACTGGCGAACTACGCCCATTTCACCTCGCCTATCCGCCGCTATTCCGACCTGATCGTGCACCGGGCGCTGATTGCGGGCCACGGCTGGGGTCAGGACGGACTCAGCCAGCAGGACGTCGAGATGCTGAGCGAAACCGCCCAGCACATTTCGGACACCGAGCGGCGCAGCATGGCCGCCGAACGCGACACGACCGACCGCTATCTGGCCGCCTATCTGTCAGACCGGGTGGGGGCGGAATTCAGCGGGCGCATCAGCGGCGTGGCCAATTTCGGCCTATTCGTGAAGCTTGACGAAACCGGGGCCGACGGGCTGATCCCGATCCGCACCCTCGGGCGCGAATTCTTCCATTACGACGCAGACAATCAGACCCTGATGGGGTCCGACAGCGGCAGGATCATCCGTTTGGGCCAGCGTGTCACCGTGCGGCTGGCCGAGGCGGTGCCCGTCACCGGAGGGCTGACGCTGGAACTGCTGGAGATTGAGGGCGAACAGATGCCCGGTGGCCCGTCGGCCAAACGCGGGCGGCGCACACCGCGCAAGCCAGGTCCCGCAAGGGTCAAGGCGACCAAGCTGAAACGCAAGGTCGAACGGCAACGCAGATGACGGCGGCCGACGCGGATTTCGCAAGCTGGCGCGCGGGCTTTTACCAGCGCGCCCTCGCTCAAGGGATCGCGCCCACGACGCTCAGCGCCGCGCTCGTTGATCTGCAGCCCCTGCCCGAGGTTCTGGACAAGGATCGCGCGCAGGCGGAATTCACCCTGACGGTCCGCGACTACCTCGACCGGGTGCTGACGCCTGCACGCATTATGGCAGGGCAGGCGGCGCTGGCCCGGCATGCAGACCTTTTTGCCCGTCTCGAAGCCCACTTCGGGGTCGAGCGTGCAATCCTTGCCGCGATCTGGGGGATCGAGACGTCTTACGGCCAGAATCGCGGAACCCAGCCGCTGCTCTCCGCGCTGGCGACCCTTGCCCATGACGGTCGGCGTGCCGCCTTTTTCGAAGGTGAATGCCTTGCGGCCCTGCGTCTGGCGGACCGCTGCGGCATCGACCCCTCTCGCCTCTCCGGCAGTTGGGCCGGGGCCTCTGGCCATATGCAGTTCATGCCCTCTTCCGTCCTCGCCCATGCACTCGACTTCGACGGCGATGGCCGGATCGACCTCTGGTCCGATGATCCCGCCGACGCGCTGGCCTCGGCCGCCGCCTATCTGCGGCATTTCGGCTGGCACGCCGGCGAAGCGCCGATCACCCGCGCCCACCCGTCGCCGGTTTTTGACCCCTACTGTTCGGGCCGTGCCCATCGGCTGACCCTGACCGGCTGGCAGGCCCGCGGCGTTGGCGCCGATCCGGGCACCGCCGGGGAAGACCTTGCCTTGATTCTGCCGGCCGGCCACGACGGCCCCGGGTTTTTCTGGGGGCCGAATGCCGATGTGCTCGCCCGCTACAACGGATCGGAAAGCTATGTTCTTGCGGTGGCACTGCTGGCCGCGCGGCTGGCAGGCAGGCCGGTGCCGGACCTTGTCTGGCCCCTGCACGACCGCGCCCTAAGCGCGTCGGAAAAGCGCGAGGTGCAGGAACGCCTTGCCGCCCTTGGCCATGACCCCGGCGGGGCGGACGGGCGCATCGGTCCGAACACGGTGCGGGCGCTGAAAGACTGGCAAAGGGCCGTTGGCCTGCCTGCCGACGGTCATCCCACCGCCGCTTTGCTCGACCGTCTCAGACAAAAGGGTTAATGCCCCGCCGCCAGACGTCGCGGATGGCGCAAATCCCTACCAAAGCCATACGTAAGCCATACGTTGGCTTTCGCCGCCACTCTCCGGGTTAAGCCAGCGTTCTCAAAATCTTGCACGAAAAAACCGCCCCCGCACATGCGATCCGGGGGCGGCCCATTCATTTTCTCATAACCGCTGGCCGCGTCAGGCCTTGCGCGCGGCGCGGATCGAATCTTCCAGCTTGGCCAGCGCCTCGCCGAATACGCCGTCCTGGATGGTCAACGGCGACAGGAAGCGGATGACATTGCCGTAAACCCCGCATGTCAGCAGCAACAGACCCCGGTTCAGCGCCTCGAGCCGGACCTTGTTCGCGAAATCCGCCGACGGCTTTCCCGTCACCGCATCCTTGAACTCGACCGCGTTCATGAAGCCCGGGCCACGGATATCGGCGATTTCGGGCACATCGGCACGCAGGGATTCCAGATGCTGCTTCAGCCGCGATCCAAGCCGGTTGGCGCGGTCACAAAGCCCTTCTTCTTCAATGACATCCAGCACCGCATTCGCCGCCGCGATCCCCATCGGCGAGCCGCCATAGGTGCCGCCAAGCCCACCCGGGCCGGGCGCATCCATGATCTCGGCGCGCCCGGTCACGGCGGCCAGCGGGAACCCCCCGGCCAGCGCTTTGGCCATGGTCATCAGGTCGGGCTGCACGTCGTGATGTTCCATCGCGAACATCTTGCCGGTGCGGGCAAAGCCGGTTTGCACCTCGTCCGCGATCAGCAAGATCCCATGCTCGTCACAAATCGCGCGCAGCGCCTTCATGAAATCGCGCGGGGCCTCGTAAAAACCACCCTCGCCCTGCACCGGCTCAAGGATGATTGCCGCCACCCGCTTCGGGTCCACATCGGCCTTGAACAGATACTGAAGCGCATCAATCGACTGTTCAACCGTCACCCCATGCATCGCCACCGGGAAGGGCACGTGGAAGACATCATTCGGCATCGCGCCAAAGCCGACCTTGTAAGGCACGACCTTTCCGGTCAGCGCCATGCCCATGAACGTGCGGCCATGAAAAGCCCCAGTAAAGGCCACTACCGCCTGACGGCCGGTGGCCGCGCGGGCGATCTTTATCGCATTTTCAACGGCTTCCGCCCCGGTCGTGACGAAGATCGTTTTCTTCTCGCCCTTGATCGGAACGATGGCGTTCAGCCGTTCGGCCAGACGGACATAGTTTTCATAGGGCACGACCTGATGGCAGGTGTGGGTGAAGTGATCGAGCTGATCCTTCACCGCCGCAATCACCTTCGGATGGCGGTGGCCGGTATTAACCACGGCAATCCCCGCCGCAAAGTCGATATAGCGGTTGCCTTCCTTGTCCCAGATCTCGGCGTTTTCGGCCTTTTCCACATAGATCTGGGTCATCACGCCCACGCCACGCGACATGGCGGCCTTGCGGCGGACTTCGATTTCGGCGTTCTTCATGGGCGATCTCCCGGTGGTGGCCGCGCCAGATGCGCAGCGGTCCGATTTCAGGTTGCTTGATCCGCCTGTCAAAGCCAGCCGGAGGATTGCTCGGAAAATATGATCAAAATTCCAAATAGGAAAGCCCGAATCTGCCGTGCCAGCCTACATCAGCCCTTCTTTTCCACCAGACAATTGCCGCCATCCACCACGATCGTCGCCCCGTTCACATAGGCTGCCCCATCCGACGCAAGGAAAGCGATGATTGCCGCAACCTCGTCTGGCGTTCCAGCGCGGCCGGGGGGCGTGGCACGGGCGGCCTGCAATTCCGCCTCGGTCGACGCGCCAGTGGCGATCCAGCCCGGCGCCACCGCGTTCACCGTCACACCCTGCGCCGCCAGTTCCAACGCCAAAGCCCGGGTCAGGCCGACCATACCCGCCTTTGCCGCCGAATAGGCGCTGTCACCGGGGTTCGATACGACCGGCCCGGTGACGGACGACACCATCACCACCCGCCCCCAGCCTTTCGCCACCATGGCGGGCAGAAAGGCGCGGCTGACGAGGGCGGCGGTGGTCAGGGTCACATCCATCTGCCGCAGCCATTCAGCGTGGGTCAGATCAAGGAAGGGCTTCTGCAACGCCAGCGCGTTCACCGTGCCCATCCCGGCATTGTTGACCAGCACATCCACCGGCCCCACGGATTTGGCCAACCTGTCTACCTGGTCCGGCTCTGTCAGATCGGCGACATGGGCCGTCACCTCGGCCCCCAGCGCCCTGAGTTCATCGGCACGGTCATGGATCCGGGCGGTGGTCGCTGCAATCGCCAGACGGTGGCCACCCATGGCCAGCAGCCGCGCGGTGGCAAAGCCGATCCCATCCGCTGCGCCCGCCCCGGTGACCAACGCCCGGCGCATCACGCCAGATAGGCGCGGAACGCGTCCACGACTTCCTGATAGACGTCGCGTTTGAAGGGCACGATGGCTGCCAGCATCTCGTCCGCCGCCACCCATTTCCAGCGCGAGAATTCCGGGTGCGCGGTGGCGATGTTGACCTGATCATCGCGCCCAAGAAACCTGTAAAGGAACCATTTCTGCCGTTGGCCCTTGTACTTGCCACCCCAGACCTTACCCAAAAGCTCGGGCGGCAAGTCATAGGTCACCCAATGATGGGTCTTGCCGACAAATTCGACCAGATCGGCGGTCACGCCGGTTTCCTCGCACAATTCGCGCAACGCTGCCTGACGGGGCTTTTCGCCATCGTCGATCCCGCCCTGCGGCATCTGCCATGCAGGGCTGTCGCTGTCCTTGCGTTGGCCGGCGAAGATCCGGCCCTCGGCATTGATCAGCATCACGCCGACGCAGGACCGATAGGGAAGCACGTCGATTTCGGCAGGGGTCATGGCGGCTTTCGCATTTCGATCCCCAGGCCGGATGATCCCGCCCCGGGACACTTTGGTCAGGGTTTGGTCTGAACGACGGTCAGGCCTTTGATGATGTCGATCGCGTAGGCCATCTGGTAATCGTCAAGCCGACGCTTGGCGGCTTCCGCGGCCTTTGCCTGTTCTTCCATCAGCAACTTGATCTCGTCTTCGCTCATCGAATCGTTCGACAGGCTGCCCCGCAGGTCGGCTTCGGTGCGGGCCTTGCGGGCGGCACTTTCCTCGGGTGTCTCGACCGGAGCATTCGGATCGACCACCGGCGGTTCAGGCTGTTCCACGACGATGTCGGGCGAAATGCCCAGATTCTGAATAGACCGGCCCGACGGCGTGTAATAGCGCGCCGTTGTCAGGCGCATGGCCGCGTCGCCCTTCAGCGGGATCACCGTCTGAACCGACCCTTTGCCAAAGCTCTTGGTGCCGACCACGATCGCGCGGTGATGATCCTGCAGAGCCCCAGTGACGATTTCAGAGGCCGAGGCAGACCCCCCGTTTATCAACACCACCACCGGCTTGCCCTGCGCCAGATCTCCGGGTTCGGCGTTGAAGCGTTCGCTGTCCTGGGGATTGCGCCCGCGGGTCGAGACGATTTCGCCCTTGTCAAGGAAGGCATCCGAAACGGCGATGGCCTGATTAAGCAACCCGCCGGGGTTGTTGCGCAGGTCGATGACAAAGCCGTTCACATTGTCGATGCCACCCAGCTCTTCGACGGATTTCTTGATCCCGTCCTGCAGGCCACTGAAGGTCTGGTCGCTGAAGGATGTGATCCGCAGCACGACCGTATTGGTTTCAGTGCGCGCCTTCACGGCGGCGATCGTAATGGTGTCGCGGGTCAGGGTCACGTCAAAGGGTTCGTCCTTGCCTTCACGCGCGATGGTGATCACGATCTCGGATCCGACCGGGCCACGCATCAGGGTCACGGCGTCATCCAACGTGAGCCCCAGAACGCTTTCACCATTCACATGGGTGATGTAGTCGCCGGGCTGAATGCCGGCTTCGGCAGCCGGCGTGCCGTCTATAGGCGACACCACTTTCACAAAGCCCTTGTCCTGCGTGACTTCGATCCCCAGCCCGCCAAACTCGCCACTGGTCTGTTCGCGCATGTCGGCGAACGCTTCGGCAGACAGATAGTTCGAATGCGGATCAAGCGAGGTCAGCATCCCGTTGATCGCAGCTTCGATCAGCTTCTTGTCATCGACCTGCTCGACATACTGCGCGCGGACGCGCTCGAAGATATCGCCAAACAGATCAAGCTGTTCGTAAACCGAGGTCGGCTTGTCAGTCTCTTGCGCGACCAGAGGTCCGGCAATCTGCGTGGTCAGCGCCAGCCCGACGGCAGTGCCCATCAAGGCCGAATAGACAAATTTCTTCATCGCCTAGTTTTCCTTCGTTTCCGCGAACCACGGGCCGGGGTCGATGGTTTCGCCCCCCTGTCTAAGTTCGATATAAAGCGTTTCTGTGCGTCCGGCGCCACTGCCTTCTTGCGCGGCCCCCGCAGCCACACCCTTAAGTTCATCTCCACCCATCAGACCGACCGGATCGCCCGCAGCCAGAACATCACCGGTTTCACCGTAAACGGTGCCCATGCCTGCCAATACCAACAGATAGCCGGTTGCAGGTTCAAGAATCATCACATTTCCGTAGTCAAGAAGCGGGCCGCGATAGCGGATCGTCGCCGCCCATGGCGCGACCACAAGGGCGGCAGGATGGGTCGCTACCAGCATCCCGGGCCGCGTGATCCCTGCCGCATCCGCAGTCCCCGCGCGCCGCAGCAACCGGCCCAGCACCGGTAGGGGCAGGCTGCCCGCCGCCGAAGCGAAATTGCCGCGCGGCGGGCTAATATCGGTTTCCATCCGCGCAAGACCCGTGGCGAAGGCATCCAGCGTATCGGCATTGTCGATCAGGGTGCGCAACTCCTCTGGGTCTTCCAGATAACGACGTGGAAGGTCGGTGCGGTCTTGGATCGCCTGCGCCAGGGCAGTGCGCGCGCCTTGCACCGCATCCATCCCCTTTTGCAGCATCGCCGCCGTTTCCTCGTGAAGCGCGCGGATATTGCGCATTTCGGTCAGTTCGGCCTTCAGCTTGTCCGCCTCGGTCTGAACCGCCGGGGCGACGGACGACAGTATCATTTCAGACCGCGCCGTGCCCAATGGCCCCGAGGGGTGCAGCATCAACAAGGGCGCCGGGCTTTGTTCCATCGTCGACATGACGCCCAGAAGCTGGCCAAGTTGATCGCGCCGCGCCTCGAAACCCGCCGATATTTCAGCCTCGCGAACTGCTGCCCCGCGCAGCGCCTGCCGCAAGGCTGCCAGCCCGGTTTCATAGGCCCGGATGGTCGCGGTCAGCGCCGCGATCCGGTCCTTGCCGCTGTCGGCCGCCTTCAGCGCCTCGATTGCCTGGCGCAGATCCGCGGCCGCCTGTTCGGCGGTCGTCGCAGGCAAACCTTCCGCACCGACAGGCTCGGCAAGGCCGATCACCGCGGCCAGCAAGACAGCAAAGCCAAACTTCATGCGTCCGCCCGCACAATCAACGACCGGCCGGTCATTTCCGGCGGAAGCGGCACGCCCATCAAATCCAGAACCGTCGGCGCCAGATCAGCCAGCTTGCCAGCGCGCAAGCGCGCACCTGACGGGCCACCCACCAACACCACCGGCACCGGGTTGGTGGTATGCGCTGTATGCGGCTGACCGGTGACCGGATCAATCATCACTTCTGCATTGCCGTGATCGGCGGTCACGATCATCACGCCCCCGGCCTGCGCCAGTGCCGCAAGCACCCGGCCCAGTCCCCGGTCCACCGCCTCGCAGGCCGCGATAGCGGCGGGCAGGCTGCCGGTATGGCCAACCATGTCGGGGTTGGCATAATTGACCACGATCAGATCATAGCCCCCGCCAATCGCTGCCACGAACTGGTCCGTCACCTCGACCGAGGACATTTCCGGCTGCAGATCATAGGTCGCCACCTTGGGCGATTGCGCCATATAGCGATCCTCGCCCGGCTCTGGCACCTCTTTGCCGCCGTTCAAGAAGAAGGTGACATGCGGATATTTTTCCGTTTCGGCCAGTCGGAACTGGCGCAGTCCATGTGCCGCAACCCAGGCGCCCAGCGTATTGACCATCGCACGTTTTGGATAAGCCGCTGCCATGAAGGCATCGTGGGTTTTCGAATAGTCGACCATGCCCAAAAGGGCCGCCCAATGCGGGCGCTTGCCTCGCGCGAACCCCGCGAACCCATCTTCGCCAACCGCCAGCAGGATCTCCCGCGCCCGGTCGGCACGGAAATTCAGGCAAAAGAAGCCGTCGCCATCCTTTGCCCCCGCGTATGCGGCCAGCACCGTGGGCGCGATGAACTCATCTGTCTCGCCGCGTGCCGCAGCCCCGGCAACCGCCGCCCGCGCATCATTGGCGTGTTGCCCTTCCGCCAGCACCATGCAGCGATAGGCGCGTTCGACCCGCTCCCAGCGGTTGTCGCGGTCCATCGCGTAATAGCGCCCTGATACCGTCACCACCCGCGCGCCTTCGGGCAGTCCGGCCATCAGCCGGTCAATGAACCCCGGCGCCGAACCGGGCGCCACATCGCGCCCGTCCGTCACCGCATGAAGCGCCACCGGCACGCCCATTTCGGTCAAGGCCCGAACGGCGGCCAGAACGTGGTCGATATGACCATGCACACCCCCGTCCGATATCAGCCCCATCAGATGCGCCGTCCCGCCTGTCCCCTTCAGCGTCTGGCCAAAGGCCATAACCGCCTCGTTGGAAAAGAAGCTTTTGTCCTCGATCGCCAGATCAATGGCGCCCAGATCCATCGCCACCACCCGGCCCGCGCCGATATTGGTGTGGCCCACCTCTGAATTGCCCATCTGCCCGCTGGGCAGGCCCACGTCCGGCCCGTGAGTAACCAGTTGCGCCGACGGACAGTTCGCGACGATCCGGTCCCAGTTCGGCGTATCTGCGAGGGCCACCGCATTGCCATGAGTCTCTGCACGCAGGCCCCAGCCATCCAGGATGCACAGAACGACAGGTTTCGGACGGCTCATCTGCGGCTCCTTCTCGGCGGTCGCGCCCCTTCTATGCCGGGATGATCCGGGCGGCAACGGTCGGCACTACCATCGTTGGCCCGTCTCTTGCCCCGGCGCGGCTTGTTGCACAAACTACCCCGTATTGGTAAGGGCAGATTACCAATTTCATCCAAATTCCCGAGGCGCCCATGCCAGTCATCACCTGCATCGAAGACCTGAAGCGCCTGCACCGCCGCCGTGCGCCCAAGATGTTCTTCGACTATTGTGAAAGCGGCAGCTACACGGAACAGACATTCCGCGACAATTCCGCCGACTTTTCCGAAATCCGCCTGCGCCAGAAGGTGGCAGTCGACATGCTGGGCCGCAGCACCGAAAGCACCATGATCGGCGAAAAGGTCAGCATGCCCGTGGCACTGGCCCCGGTCGGCATGGCTGGCATGCAGTCGGCAGACGGAGAGATCAAGGCCGCCCGCGCCGCCGAAGCCTTTGGCGTGCCTTTCACCCTGTCCACCATGTCGATCTGTTCCATCGAAGATATTGCCGCCCACACGACGCGGCCCTTCTGGTTCCAGCTTTACGTAATGAAGGACGAAGATTTCGTAGCCGGCGCCATCGAACGGGCAAGGAAGGCCGGTTGTTCGGCGCTGGTGCTGACGCTTGATCTGCAAATCATCGGTCAACGTCACAAGGACCTGAAAAACGACCTGACAGCCCCCCCGCGCCTGACGGTCAGGAACCTTCTCAATCTGGCTACCAAGCCCCGCTGGGTCGCGGGCATGGCCATGACCCGCCGCCATACCTTCCGCAATATTGTCGGGCACGCCAAGGGCGTGGGCGATCTGTCGTCGCTGATGAGCTGGACAAATGAACAGTTTGACCCAAAGCTTGACTGGGCCAAGATTGGCAAGATCCGCGATATGTGGGGCGGCAAGCTGATCCTGAAAGGCATCCTCGACGAGGAAGACGCCCGCCACGCCGCCGATTTCGGGGCCGATGCGATATTGGTATCGAACCACGGCGGGCGGCAGTTGGACGGGGCGCTTTCGTCGATCCGCATGCTGCCCTCCATCGTGAAGGCGGTCGGTGACAGGACAGAAGTATTCCTCGACAGCGGCATCCGGTCGGGCCAGGACGTCATGAAGGCGCTGGCGCTGGGGGCCAAGGGCACTTTCATCGGACGGTCCTATATATATGGACTCGGCGCCATGGGCCAGGCCGGGGTGACAAAGGCGCTGGAGATCCTCCAGAAAGAACTCGACATCACCATGGCACTTTGCGGCGAAAAGACCGTGGCCGGACTTGGCCGCCATGACCTTTTGATCCCCGAAGGCTTCTTCAGCCGCTACAGTTGAGGGGCGCGGCGGCGCACATAAAGGACGCATGGCAGGATCAGCGCCATCATCAGCGCCAGCCACAGGAAGGATTGACGCAGGCTGAACCATTCCGACACCTGCCCCATGACCGCCGGTCCCAAAAAGAATCCGGTGAATCCCACCATCCAGGCGCGGCTGATCGCATATCCCCGCTGATCCGGGCGGACGAGCTTGCCAAGGATCGAATTGGCTGACGGCACGGTAACGGCGACGCCAAGACCGATAAGGCCGATGCCGATGATGGCAATCGTCACGTTCGGTGCCGCCGCCGTCACCACCGCCCCAATGACGCCAAGCGCCGCCGACCAGAAGATCAGCCCCGTCTCGCCCAGCTTTTGCGCCGCAAACTGCCCCGACAGTCGCCCGATGCCCATGGTCAGCCCCAACATCATCGGCCCGAACCCACCGTCCCCCGCCGGACGGCCAAGCGTGCGTTCGATATGCAGCGCCGACCAGTTGTCAGTTGCGTTTTCGCAGACGAAGGCAACAAACAGGATCGCCGCGACCGGCGCAATGACACCCCAGATGCCCGCGTGATCGGCGCCGTCCGGCGTTTCGGGTGCCCGGTGCCAGCCATCACCTTCAAGTGTTGTGGCCGCAAGCAGCGCCAGCGTACCCGCGACCCAGGGGAACATATCCTCTGGCCCCCAACCCACCTTGCGCAGCAGACTCGCGGCAAGAGCGGCCGCCGCGAAGGCAAATGAAAAGGTCGCGTGGTTCAGGTTCATCAGATGCAGGCCGTGGCGTTCCTCCAGATCGCTGATCCGGATGTTCGCGCCTATATCAAGCAGGGCAACCGTAGCCCCCATGCCCAGCAGCGCCGCCGCCAGTGCGCCGACCGACCCCGCCAGGACCGGAAACCCCGCGCTGAGGCACAAAAGCAGACCGCTGACAGGCAGCATGCGCCGCTCCAGCGTCTGCCCGAGCCTTGGCCCAAGCCACATCGCAAAGATGCTGCCCGCCGCCGACATCATCAGCGCCAGACCAAGGTCGGCGTCGCTGGCACCTGCGCGCAGCTTGAAATCAGGAATGTAGACCGAAAAGGCGCCCCAGAAGACGCCAACCGCAGCAAGCCCGGCCATCGGCGCGCGCGAAAGTCTGGCTGCGTGGATGATCGACATTGGCATTCCTTCCTTCAGGCACAGTCCGGCACGGGTTCGTGTGATGTAAAATCCTCGCCTCTCTGGCCGGCCGCCACAAGCCGCGGAAACAACGCCAGCGTCAGCAAGATGACCCCCGCCATCGCCAGAAGCGCTACCCGCAGGCCCAAAAATTCCGACAAGAAACCCAAGGCTGGCGGGCCAAAGAAATAGCCCGCATAACCCAGCGCCGTCGCCCGCGCGATCGCCTGTGCCCGGATCGCAGGGTTCGACAGCCGCCCCACCATGGCAAATGCCGTTGGTGCAATGACAGAAACGCCCAGTCCCGCGACCACCAGCCCGGCATAGGCCACCATGGGCGTGGGTGCCAAGGCCACCACCGCCATGCCCGCCGCCGCGATGATCGTACCCCAGCGCATCAGCATCGCCTCGTTCAGCCGCGCAACAACAATCTGGCCCGCCGTCCGCCCGACGCCCATGGTCAGCGCCAGAACCGCCGGGCCGAAACTTCCCGCTCCGTGTGGGGCATGCAACGTCCGTTCGATATGAAGCGCCGACCAGGCTTCGACGGCGTTCTCGCTCATGAAGGCAATCATGACGATCAACCCGGCCCAAAGCGGCACACGCCCCATGCGTGCCCGTCTCCCACCTTCGCGCGCAAAGCCGTTCACCCCATGCCCCCCCTCAAGGGTCAGGAACGCCATACAGACCACGCCCAGTGCCAGAACCGTCAGGATCGGCCCAGGCCCCCATCCCGCGCTTCGCGCCACACCGGTCAGCACCGCCGCCCCTGCATAGCCAAAGGAATAGGCCGCATGGTTGAGGTTCATCAGATGCATGCCCCGGTCCACCTCCAGGGTGCTGACGCGGGCGTTCATTGTCACGTCGAGAAAAGCGTTGGTGACCCCCACGCCAACCATCGCGAGTGCGAACATCAATGGTGTAGCCATCCAGCCAGGCAACAAGAAGGCCAGTCCGAAAGCCATCAGCGACAGCGGCATCACGTGATGCCCGATCTTCGGCGCGACCTTTGGCGCAATCAGCATGGTGCTGACGGCCGCCACCGGCGCTGCCAGGATCAGTGATCCAAACTCGACATCGCTTGCCCCCAGAACCGCCATGATGTCCGGGATCAGCGACATGTAGCCGCCCCAAAGCACCCCCATCCCTGCAAAGGCAACAAGCGTGGCCCGCGCAACCCGGATCTGATGCAGAATGGACATGGCGGATACCTTTCGGGAAGCGGACCCTCTCCTACCCGGTTCCGCCCCGCCCGCGCTTTCCCGCTGCCGACACCGTGCGCCGTTTTCCGCTTCCCTTCACGGCGATTCCCGTCTATAGGCCCCACCTCGGGCATGCACCCTTGGAGGATGCCCTTAACTTAATGGAGAATACCCATGGCTGGTCAGATCCCCGATCTTATCGCCACGGTACGGACGGGGACAGGCAAGGGGGCCGCCCGTCAAGCCCGTCGTGACGGCAACGTACCTGGCATCGTTTATGGCGACGGCAAAGAGCCCGTCGCTCTGAACCTGAACTACTACTACCTGTTGAAGCACCTGAAGGCCGGTCGCTTCCTGCAGACGCTTTTCAACCTCAAGGTTGACGGCCACGAAGACGTGCATGTGATCTGCCGCGGCGTCCAGCGCGATGTCGTGAAAGACTTGGCGACCCATGTCGACTTCATGCGTATCCACGATGAAAGCCGCATCAACCTGTTCATCCATGTTACTTTCGAAAACCACGACAAGGCCCCCGGCCTGAAGCGTGGCGGCGCCCTGACCATCGTGCGCCCGGAAGTCGAACTGGAAGTTCTGGCAGGCGACATTCCGGACCACGTTACCGTGGACCTGACCGGCAAAGACATTGGCGATGTGATCCACATCAACGATATCACCTTGCCGAACGGCGCCAAGCCGACCATCTCGCGCAATTTCGTCATCGCCAACATCGCAGCGCCCTCGGGCCTGATGGCGGCTGCGGAAGAAGCTGCCGAAGCCTGATCGGGCTTCGATGCAAACGATCTGAACGCGGGGTCCTTTGGCCCCGCGTTTTTCTTTACCCGCGTGTCTCTCCGCCGCAGCGCAAGCGCCCCGCAAAGCCCGACGCCCGCGTTGCATCCGCCCCCCGCATTCCTTACCTTGGCCCCAGCAGCAGGAGAGTGGCGGCATGCGCCTTTTCGTCGGCCTCGGAAACCCCGGGGCGAAATATGCGGGAAACCGCCACAATATCGGCTTCATGGCGATAGACCGGATCGCCGCCGATCATGGCTTCCCGCCGTTTCGCGCGAAATTCCACGGCCAGGTCAGCGAAGGCCGTCTGGGAAGCGAACGGGTGATCCTGCTGAAACCCGAAACCTTCATGAACCTGTCTGGCCAGTCGGTCCGCGCGGCAATGGATTTCTACAAGGCCGAACCGGCCGATCTGGTGGTCTTCCATGACGAGCTGGATCTTGCCCCTGGCAAATGCCGCACCAAGACCGGGGGCGGCCATGCCGGTCATAACGGCCTGCGCTCGATCCACGCCCATATCGGCGAAGCCTATGGCCGCGTTCGGCTTGGCATCGGCCACCCAGGCCACAAGGACCGGGTAGCGGATTATGTGCTGAACGACTTCGCCAAAGCCGATCAGGATTGGCTCGAGGATCTTCTGCGCGGCATTTCCGAAGGTGCGGCCGCCCTTGCAGCTGGCGAAGAGGCGAAGTTCATGAATGCCGTGGCCTTGCGCATCGCCCCTTCACGGCCCTCAAGCGGAAAGGCAGACCTGCCGCCCCCACCGAAGGGGCAAGCACGCCCCGCAGGCCCGGCGACGCAGCCCCAGCCACAAAACCTGCCAGGGACACCGCCGCAGCCAGAACCCGCCAACCTCCTTCAACGCCTTGCCGAAAGGTTCCGCAAATGAAGCCCCTGCCCCCCGTCAACGTTCTTGGCGGCCCGCTTGAACCCTGTTCGACCGCACCAATGACCGGTTTCTTCCGCGATGGTCATTGCAATACCTGCGCCGAAGATCAGGGCAGCCACACGGTCTGCATCACGGCCACCGCCGAATTCCTGGCCTTCTCCAAATATCTGGGCAATGACCTGTCAACGCCCCGCCCAGAATTCCGCTTTCCCGGCCTAAGGCCCGGCGACAGCTGGTGCCTGTGCGCCAGCCGGTTCCTGCAGGCGCACGAGGAGGGCTGCGCGCCCAACGTGCGCCTTGCAGCGACCCATGCCCGCGCGCTGGAAATCGTTTCGCTGGATTTGCTGCAAGGTTACGCCACCTGAGCGTTTCCATGCAATTGTGCCTTGCATCGCGGCGGCAAAGTTTTTATCTATAAAATATGCCAACCGATAAGACTGCCCCAGCCAGCCCGATCCCAGACCGGATCGCCGCCGCCCTGACCGAAGAAATCGTGCGCGGCGAACGCCAGCCCGGCGAAAAGCTGGCGCAAGACCATATCGCCCAGAGTTTCCAGGCCAGCCACGTCCCGGTACGCGAGGCGCTGTTGCGTCTTGTCGCGCGCGGCCTTGCCACCAACGAACCCCGCCGCGGGGTCCGCGTTGCCCCCTTCACTGCCGCCGGCACCCGCGAAGTGGTGGATATGCGCATTGCCCTTGAACCTCTGGCGCTGCGCCGCGCGGCCCTCCACATGACCGCCGCAGATCTGTCGCTGGCAGAGGCTGCGCAACAGGCCTGCGACGCGGCCACCGACGCCTTCGACTGGGAAAAGCAGAATCGCGCCTTCCATCTGGCGATCCTGCGCCCCTGCCGGATGCCCCGGCTTCTGGCCGAAATCGAAACCCTCCAACTGCTGAACGCACGCCATTTCCACGCCTCATGGCGGTCGTCATGGGAGGCGCGAACCGATCAGGACCATCGTGCAATCATGGGGGCCTTGCGCCGCAAGGATGTGGAAGGGGCAGCGGAAGTTCTGCGCCGCCATCTTGACCGGAACTAGCCGACTTTGGCCAGCGGCACGGCCTTGGCGGCCACGCCCGGCGTTTGCACTGCGGGGCTGGTGCCGGGGCTTTCTTCCATCAGGTCTTCAATGAAAAGGCTCAGCAGTTGTGGCCGCCCGGAAACTCCGGCCTTGCGATAAATTGCATTGGTCTGCGCCTTGACGGTTCCTTCCGCAGTCTTTCGCAAGGTAGCAATTTCTTGCGTGCTCATGCCCTTGATCGCAAACAAAGCCACGTCACGCTCCGAGGTCGTCAGCCCCCATTCGGCAAACCGTTCCTCCAGCAGTTCGTTGAAAACACCCGAGGCGCGGCGCAACTTCTCGACCGCGCGGTGGCGCTCGCGCGCCATCCGTTGCAGTGCAACCGCACCCAGAACCAGCCCAAGGATCAAGCCCAGCGCCGCGCCGATTTCCAGATATTCCCGGGTTCGCCAGGCAATGGGCCGTACATATATGCCCAGCACCGAAAACAGGATGTCGGAAACGAAAAACAGTGCGCACAGCGCTTGCACCGTCAGTATGGCAAGGATAATCAGGTTGCCCTTCAAAGACTCGTTACTCCTTGCCCGACACTAATCCTGACAGATCAATCATCGTCAGAGCTGCCGCTCGACCCACCACTGCCCGATCCGCTATTGTCGTCATCGTCATCGTCATCGTCGTCATCGTCATCGCTGGACCCGCTGCTGCCACTGCCGAAACTGCCAGAACCAGAACTGCCACCCGAGGTTCCGGAAGAACCGGAGGTTCCGGAAACAGGACCACTTAAGCCGACATTCGCCTCGATGTCATCGCTCAGCATCAAAGGTGCCCAATAGTCGCGCAGGATTTCGCCGGTGCGCGGGTCGATCACGATCTCGCGCTGCAGCGTGGCGCTACGTGCCTCGATCTGGGTGCGGCCCAAAAGTGTTCGCGACACCTCGATATCGACATAGCCCTGAGTGCGCAGTTCGGCCATGATCGCTTCCACGACCGTTCCGCCCCAGGCAAGCCCAGCCTGCGCCGCCAGCGCCGTCGCCAGAATTGCCCCGCGAATAAAACTCCGCTTCATACCCTATCCCATCCCGTCGGCACCCCGCCGCCAACTGTATGCCGGCGGCAGAGGCCTTTCAATTCAACGACAGATCAATCGTCGTCGCCGCCTTCGCCGCTGTTGTCGTCGTCGCTGTCGTCGTCGCTGTCGTCGTCGCTGTCGTCATCGCTGTCGTCATCGCTGTCGTCGTCGCTGTCGTCGTCGCTGTCGTCGCCGTCTTCGATGCTGTCATCATCGCCCGTTACGGCTTCTTCTTCGCGCTTGATGATCTCGCCGGTCGTATTGTCCAGCGTGATTTCGATCTTCAGGCCATCCTTGACCCCCTCGATCTTGGTCGACTCCAGGCCGGTCTCCACTTCGATATTCGCATACCCGTCGGCCAAAAGCTGATCGACCATATCCTCGACCGGCCCTGCCGAAGCCATCCCTGCCGACAGCGCGAAAGCCACGGCCATAATTGTCATTCTATTCATCTGACTACTCCTGAGGGGGGCCGAACCTGTGTCGGCCGTTTGCTCGAACGTCACTAACGTACCCGGTCCCGCGTCGCCGTTGCCCCGTTTGCTGTCTTGCCAGCACCCGAAACGCCCCGACTCACAACCGGCGTGTCACTGTTACCCAGTCGGCACTGCCATCCTGCGATCCCGCTGATGACACCGAATTCGCTGAAACTCATCGGATAGGGCTGCATCTCGGTTCCAACCACCCGCTGTCGGCATTCCGACAGACTGACCGTTGACCCTGCGATGAACACTGTCCGTTTCATTCCGAAAATTCCGCCAACCAATTACGCCACACAACCATCCATCTGCCCCACCCAGCTATGTTGGAAAATGTGCCACGAGTTTACCGTGCTGTCGCTAAACCTCTGAGGCAGGGCCTTAAACCAGAGTTTAGACGCATCAAATATGGCAAAAAAAGGGCCCCGCGTCGCCGCGGGGCCTTTGCAGACCGGCAGGCATGGCTGACGGTCAGATCTTCATGTCAAAGCCCAGATGCTTTGCCACCGTGAAAATATCCTTGTCGCCGCGCCCGCACATGTTCATCACGATGATATGGTCGCCCGGCAACTCCGGCGCGATCTTCATCACGTGGGCCAGCGCATGAGACGGCTCCAGCGCCGGGATGATCCCTTCCAGCGCGCAAGACAGCTTGAACGCCTCCAAAGCCTCGGCATCGGTGATGCTGACATACTGCGCGCGCCCCGTATCATGCAGCCAAGCATGTTCCGGCCCGATTCCCGGATAATCAAGCCCCGCAGAAATCGAGAAGCCTTCAAGGATCTGCCCGTCCGGGTCTTGCAGCAGATAGGTGCGGTTGCCGTGCAGAACCCCTGGCCGCCCACCTGTCAGGCTGGCGCAATGCTGCATCCGGTCGTCAACGCCCTTGCCACCCGCTTCCACGCCGATGATCCGCACCGACGGGTCATCAAGGAACGGATAGAACAGCCCCATCGCGTTCGAGCCGCCGCCGATTGCAGCCACGACCGTATCAGGCAGACGCCCCGCGCCCTCCTGCTCGGCCAGCTGCCAGCGCACCTCCTTGCCGATGATCGACTGGAAATCCCGCACCATCGCCGGATAGGGATGCGGCCCGGCTACCGTGCCGATGCAATAGAACGTGTCGCGCACATTGGTGACCCAGTCACGCAAGGCATCGTTCATCGCATCCTTCAGCGTCCCGCGCCCCGAGGTCACCGGAATGACTTCAGCCCCCAGAAGCTTCATGCGAAACACGTTGGGCGCCTGACGTTCGACGTCATGCGCACCCATGTAGACCACGCATTTCAACCCGAACTTGGCACAGACCGTGGCCGTCGCCACCCCATGCTGCCCCGCGCCGGTTTCCGCTATGATCCGCGTCTTGCCCATGCGGCGGGCAAGGATGATCTGGCCCAGCACATTGTTGATCTTGTGGGCGCCGGTATGGTTCAACTCGTCGCGCTTCATATAGATCTTGGCGCCGCCCAGATGGCTGCTCAGCCGCTCTGCATAATAAAGCGGCGAAGGGCGGCCTACATAATGCTTCCAAAGCCAGTCCATTTCCGCCCAAAAGGTCGGATCGGTCTTGGCAAATTCATAGCGTTCCTCAAGGTCGAGGATCAGCGGCATCAGCGTCTCGGATACGAACCGCCCGCCGAAATTGCCGAACCGGCCCTGCTCGTCCGGTCCGGTCATGAAGGAATTGATCAGATCTTCGGCCATCGCGACATCTCCTCTCAGGTCAGATCGCGTTTATAGCCAATGTGGGATGGGGTAAAGCCAAGCCGGTCATAGAAACGATGGGCATTCAGGCGGGCGCGGTTGGTGGTCAGCTGGATCAGACCGCAACCGGCCGTCCGTGCGCGCGATTCCGCATCGCGCATCAGCGCCGTCCCGATCCCCCGGCCCCGCAGATCCACGGACACACGCACCGATTCCACCTGCGCCCGCACAGGCGCCTTCAGTGACAGGCCGCAGATGAGGGCAATCTGATAGGTGGCGACGATCCGCCCTGCGGCCTCGCCCACGATCAGATGGTTATTGCCGGCCGCCTGCATCCGGCGAAACGCATCAATATGGCAGACGTCATCCTGTGCGGGCCGCCCGGCCCCCAGACCGTCATCCGCCAAAAGCGCCACCACGGCGGGTACATCCGCCGCGGTCGCGGGGCGGAAACGGATCATCCCTGCGCCGCCGCGATAAAAGCCCGGATCAAAGCCTCGTCTTTCACCCCCGGCGCGCTTTCCACGCCCGAAGATACATCGACCTGCCGCGCATTGGTTGACCGCACTGCCAGCGCCACATTGTCCGGCGTCAGCCCCCCGGCCAGCATCCAGGGCCGCCGCCAGACCCGGCCCAGAAGCAGCGTCCAGTCAAAGGCCAACCCATTGCCCCCCGGCAGCACCGCCCCTTTTGGAGGTTTGGCATCGACCAGAATCTGGTCCGCCACGCCTTGATAAACGTCCAGCGCCGCCAGATCGGCGCGCTCCGCCACCCCTACCGCCTTCATCACCGGCAATCCGTAACGCGCCTTCACCTCGGCCACCCGGGACGGGCTTTCGTCTCCATGCAACTGCAACATGTCCAGCGCCACCGCCCCAGTGATCATATCCAGATCGGCGTCGCTCGCATTGACTGTCAGCGCGACCTTGGCCACCCCCTCGGGCACCAGCAATGCCAGACCAGCCGCCTCGGCCAGGCCAACATGGCGCGGGGATTTCGCAAAGAAGACAAATCCCACATACCGCGCACCGGCCTCGGCGGCTGCAACCACATGCCGGGCTTCCCGCAGCCCACAGATTTTCACGCTGGTTTTCATCGGCCCCGTTTACCCGATCTGAAGGATCACGCAAACCGCCCTTTCATCATGGTGCAAATATCCGCGCCGCTGGCTGCTGCGGCCGGGGCCGCCCTTTCCATCCGCGCAAAACTTTTCGGATAAGTTTTGCCGCCCGCCCAACTGCGCGCCAAAACCTGTCGCTCAGCGTCCCTTGGCTTCCAAAAGCTCCAGAACCTCGTCTGGCGCTTCGGCCTTGTCACCGCGCAAACGGCTGACTTCACGTTCCAGATGGCCGACCTTGCGCCTGTGCTGGCTCGCCTCGGCACGCACCCCCGCAGCCCGCACCCATTCCCAGACCACCCCGATCGCCAGCCCAGCCAGGATCCCCGCGAAAATGACCATGAAAAGCGGCATCTGCATCGACCAGTTCAAGCCGATATAGGCGTCCATCTCGGCCGGGATCAGCCGCAATTCGACCAAACCGCGGTTGGCCGATGCGACAGCCAACAGCACCAGCGCCAGCAGGCCCAGGAAGATGTAGCGCAAGAACCGCAGCATGCAGGCTGTTACTCTCCGTTCAGGCGATCTCGCAGCAGCTTGCCGGTCTTGAAGAAGGGCACATGCTTTTGCTCGACAGCCACCGATTCCCCGGTGCGCGGATTGCGGCCCGCACGCGCATCACGCTTCTTGACCGAAAAGGCCCCGAAGCCGCGCAGCTCGACCCGGTCGCCCCGCGCCATCGCTTCGATGATCTCTTCAAAGATCGTATTTACGATCCGCTCAACGTCCCGCTGAAATAGATGCGGGTTCTCTTCAGACAGCTTCTGGATAAGTTCGGACCGGATCATGCATCCCCCCTGTGGTGGCCCTCATGGGATCACCCTCGCTTTTTTCTCAACCGGACTATAGGGCTAATTCTTTGGCCGACAAACAGGAAACCCGACCTAAAGCTGTGGTTTTCAACATGATTTTTCAGATGCCCCCGGGTCAAAGCGCCTCAAACACCCTGACGCAACGCAGCAATCCTCGCCGCTGCGCAGAAAGTCGGGTCCAGACGTGATCCCGGCGAATCGGATTGACCCAAAGAAAAACCCCACCCTTGCAGGCGGGGTTTTCCGTTTCCATCGCCAAAAGGCTGATGTTTACTTGCCGCCCTTCAGCGCCGCACCCAGGATATCGCCAAGGCTGGCACCCGAGTCGGACGAGCCATACTGTTCCACGGCTTCCTTCTCTTCGGCGATCTCACGCGCCTTGATCGACAGACCCAGCTTGCGGGTCTTGCTGTCGACGTTGGTCACGCGAACATCGACGTGATCGCCAACCTGGAAGCGCTCGGGGCGCTGATCGCCACGGTCACGCGACAGGTCGGACCGGCGGATGAACGACTTCATGCCGTTGTAATCCACCTCGATGCCGCCCTCTTCCACCGCCGTCACGGTGACGGTGATGACCGAACCGCGCTTGACGCCGTCAACCGCGTCCGAGAACGTATCGGCATCCAGACCCTTGATCGACAGCGAGATACGCTCTTTCTCGACGTCCACTTCGGTGACGGCGGCCTTGACCACGTCGCCCTTGCGGTAGTTCTGAATTGCGTCTTCGCCGCGCTGGTCCCACGACAGGTCCGACAGGTGAACCATGCCATCGATGTCGTTTTCCAGGCCGATGAACAGACCGAATTCGGTGATGTTCTTGACTTCGCCTTCGATGATCGTGCCTTCCGGGTGGGTTTCGGCAAAAACCTCCCAAGGGTTGCGCATCGTCTGCTTCAGGCCCAGCGACACGCGGCGCTTGGCGCTGTCGATTTCCAGAACCATGACGTCGACTTCCTGCGAGGTCGAGACGATCTTGCCGGGATGCACGTTCTTCTTGGTCCAGGACATCTCTGACACGTGGACCAGACCTTCGACACCAGCCTCCAGCTCGACGAACGCGCCGTAGTCGGTGATGTTGGTGACGCGACCGTGATGGACCGAACCCAGCGGGAAGCGGCTTTCGACCGAATCCCACGGATCCGACTGCAACTGCTTCATGCCCAGCGAGATACGATGGGTTTCCTTGTTGATCTTGATGACCTGAACCTTCACGGTCTCGCCGATCGACAGGATTTCCGACGGGTGGTTCACGCGGCGCCAAGCCATGTCGGTGACGTGCAGCAGGCCGTCAACGCCGCCCAGATCAACGAACGCACCGTATTCGGTGATGTTCTTGACCACGCCATCGACGGTCTGACCTTCGGTCAGGTTGCCAATGACTTCGGCACGCTGTTCAGCACGCGATTCTTCCAGAATAGCGCGGCGCGACACAACGATGTTGCCACGGCGACGGTCCATTTTCAGGATCTGGAAGGGCTGCTTCATACCCATAAGCGGGCCGGCGTCGCGCACGGGGCGCACGTCAACCTGGCTACCGGGAAGGAACGCCACTGCGCCGCCCAGATCGACCGTGAAGCCGCCCTTGACGCGACCGAAGATGGCGCCATCGACGCGCTCTTCTTTCTCGTAGGCTTTCTCCAGACGGTCCCAGGCCTCTTCGCGGCGAGCTTTTTCCCGGCTGATCGAGGCTTCGCCGCGGGCATTTTCCACGCGGTCCAGATAGACCTCAACCTCGTCGCCAACTTTGATGTTGGGCTGTTCACCGGGGTTTGCGAATTCTTTCAGATCGATGCGGCCTTCCATCTTGTAGCCGACATCGATAATGGCTTGGCCCGCTTCGATCGCGATGACCTTGCCTTTGACAACCGAACCCTCTTCGGGCGTGTCAATCTCGAAGCTTTCCTTCAACAGGGCTTCGAAGTCTTCCATAGTTGCTTTAGCGCACATTCAGTACAGTTCCTTTTCTACATTTTTACGGGCCATGCGGTTGTCTCCGCCGGTCTTGTCACAGGTCTGGCCGATCCGTCGGGGCCGGAAAACAATCAGGGCCGGAACTGTCCGACCCTGCCCATCCTCTGCCCCAGACACTTGCGGCCTGTTCGACTGGCTGCCTATAGGCGGAAAAAGCGTGGAAAGCAAGGGGTGCGGTCACCTTGCGGCCC
Organism: Paracoccaceae bacterium; assembly: GCA_947476475.1. Classification (GTDB taxonomy): domain Bacteria; phylum Pseudomonadota; class Alphaproteobacteria; order Rhodobacterales; family Rhodobacteraceae; genus TMP-24. The sequence continues at coordinate 39,643 of CANJQT010000006.1, forward strand.
GCCACGACGCCGCCTCGGCGGCTCCACTCCCCCTCACGGCACATTTCACCACGGGCGCGCCGCCGCTCATGGCGCAGCACAGCCACAAAGACGTTACCAACGGCCCATACTTTTGCGGCGGATCTCCTGCTAAAATGGTTAGATCATGACACTCCTTGCCGCCCGTACCTCCTATTCCCGCGCCGAATATCTCAGCGATACGGTGATCCATGTCTCGGGCCTCGTCATCGTGCTGATCACGGTCCCGGTCCTGATCACCCTTACCGCCATCCTGCGCGGCGACTTTTCGGCGCTTCTGGGCACCACGGTCTACGGCCTGACCCTGATCGCGATGATCCTTTGTTCCGCGCTTTACAACATCATCGGGCACGGCCGCTGGGCCTGGCTTTTGCAACGCCTCGACCATTCGGCGATCTATGCCAAGATCGCGGGCACCTACACGCCTTTCACCCTTCTGTCAGGCAGCCATGCGCCTTGGCTGCTTGCCGGCCTCTGGGGTGCTGCGCTGGCCGGCATGGGACTGAAGGCCCTGTCGCCCGAACGGTACCGCTGGCTCGCACTGGCACTTTACTTGGTGATGGGCTGGGCCGGGCTTCTGGCCGGAGGCAGCTTCCTTGCCGCCCTCTCTACCCCGGTTTTGACGCTGATCGTCATCGGCGGCCTGCTTTATACGGTGGGCGTGGCCTTCTACCTGTTCGACCGCCTGCCCTTCCACTACACGATCTGGCATGTCTTCGTCCTGACCGCGAGCATGGTCTTCTACGCCGCCGTCACGCTGCACATGGTGCAGACGGCGGCCTGAGGCGCCCATCATCGGAATTCGGGAAGTGGTGGCGAGGGGGGGACTCGAACCCCCGACCTCGCGATTATGAGTCGCGCGCTCTAACCAGCTGAGCTACCTAGCCACTGGGCGGGGTAGGTAAGCGAGGGGGCTGCCCCCGTCAAGGGGGGAATCGACCGCTTCGCCCTGCCCGGTCAAAGCTTGTAGTAAGACCGGTACCAGCGCACGAATTCCGCCATCCCGGCCTCGATCCCGGTCTTTGGCTGATAGCCAGTCAGGGTTTTCAGCAACGTCGTATCGGCCCAGGTGGCCACCACATCGCCCTGCTGCATGCCCATCATGTTGCGGCGGGCGGGCTTGCCGGTTGCGGCCTCGATGGCGGCGATGAAATCGCCAAGGCTGACCTTTTCGCCATTGCCGACATTGACCACCCGCCAGGGGGCGACGGTCGAAAGGCTGTCGGCCCCGGCAATCGCCTCGGGCGTCGCCGGGCGCTGCGGCGGCACGTCGATCAGCAGCCGCAGGGCGCGGACCAGATCGCTGACGTAGGTGAAATCCCGATACATCTGGCCCTGACCGTAAACGTCGATCGGATCGCCGTTGAGTATTGCCTTGGTGAACTTGAAGGGCGCCATGTCGGGTCGGCCCCAAGGGCCGTAAACGGTGAAGAAGCGAAAGCAGGTGGTGGGCAGGTCGTAAAGATGGGCCCAGGCGTGGCTAAGGCTTTCGGTGGCCTTCTTGGTCGCGGCGTAAAGCGAAACCTGACGGTCGGCCTTGTCGGTTTCGCGGTAGGGCATTTCGGTGTTGGCTCCGAAGACCGACGAGGTTGACGCCAGCATCAGATGCTTTACCCCCAGATCGCGGGCCGCCTCCATCACGTTGAAGGTGCCTTCGATATTGGCCGAGAGATAGCTGCGCGGGGCTTCAAGGCTGTAACGGACCCCGGCCTGCGCGGCCAGATGCACCACCACATCGGGGCGAAAGGCCGCCATGTCGGCGGCAAGCGCCTGCGCATCTTCCAGCATGCCGCGAGTGAAGGTAAAGCCAGCCCGCGGGGTCAGCTGCGCCAGCCGGTCGGCTTTCAGTTGCGGGTCGTAATAGGGTGTCATCCCATCGAACCCATGAACCACCAGACCCTCATCAAGCAAAAGGGCGGCCAGATGGTAGCCGATGAAACCTGCCGCCCCGGTGATGTAGACCCGCTTCATTCTTATCCCGCTCGTCGGACACCCTTCCCCTCCATACCGCCAACACCGCGCCATGTCCAAGGTCCGTGTCGTCGCGCCACTTGCACCAGCCATCGCCAAACCCCGCCCGCCGCGCTAGGAAGGCCGGGAAGGAGAGCGCCATGCAGATGCCCACCCCGATCACGCGCGATATCGCCTTGGTGGGCGGCGGTCACTCGCACGCACTTTTGCTGCGGATGTGGGGGATGGATCCCATCCCCGGGGTGCGGATCACCCTGATCAACCCCGGCCCGACGGCAGCTTATTCCGGCATGTTGCCGGGCCATATCGCCGGTCACTACGACCGCGCCGCACTGGAAATGGATCTGGTCCGTCTGGCCCGGTTTGCCGGTGCGCGGCTGATCCTGTCGCGCGCGACCGGGATCGACAGGGGCGGGCGCCGGGTGCTGATCGAAGGGCAAAGCCCAGTCGCTTATGACCTGTTGTCGATCGACATCGGCGTGACATCGGACATGCCAGCCCTGCCCGGCTTTGCCGACCATGCGGTGGCCGCGAAGCCGCTGGATGCGTTTGCCGATCGCTGGCAGGCCTTTGTCGAACGGGTTGCCGCGGGCGCAGAGCCTGCGCAGGTGGCGATCATTGGCGGCGGTCTGGCCGGGGTCGAACTGGCGCTGGCCGCCCGCCACCGTCTTGGCCCACAGGCGAAGGTGGCGCTGATCGAGGCGGCAACGCCACTTGCCGCCGTCGGGCGTGGAGCACGTGCGGCGCTTCTGGCGCACCTTGAGAAGGCCGGGGTCGCCCTTCATGCGGGCAACCCGGCGGTTTCGGTCGCGGCGGATCATGTCCGCCTGCAAGACGGCAGCCATATCGCCGCGCGGCTGACCATCGGGGCGGCGGGGGCCGTGGCGCAAGGTTGGCTGGCCGGGACGGGGTTGGCGCTTGAGGGCGGTTTCCTGCGGGTTCTGCCCAGCCTGCAAAGCGAAACTGATCCGGCGATATTTGCGGTCGGCGACATTGCCCACCTGACCCATGATCCGCGCCCCAAGGCCGGGGTCTTTGCGGTGCGCGAAGCGCCGGTGCTTCTGCACAACCTGCGCGCCTTGGCCCTTGGTCGGGGGGCATTGCGCCCCTACCATCCGCAACGCGATTACCTGAAACTGATCTCGACCGGGCACAAGGCCGCGGTGGCCGACAAATGGGGCCTGCGGCTGGAGGGGGCGGCCCTTTGGCGCTGGAAGGACCGGATCGACCAGCGATTCATGGCGAAGTTCCGCAGCCTGCCCACCATGGCCATGCCCCAGCCCCCCGCCCCGCCCGCGTCGGGCGGCCTGCCCGACCGCCCGCTGTGCGGCGGCTGCGGTGCCAAGGCCGGGCGTCCGGCGCTTGAACGGACGCTGGCGCGCCTGCCGCAGCCTGCGCGCCCCGACGTGGTGAAGGGCGCAGGCGATGATGCGGCGATCCTTGCGCATGGCGCGGGCTTTCAGGTCATCACCACCGACCACCTGCGGGCCTTTACGCTTGACCCTTGGCAGATGGCCCGCATCACCGCCATCCATGCCCTTGGCGATGTCTGGTCGATGGGGGCGCGGCCCCAGATCGCGCTTGCACAGGTGATCCTGCCCTTGATGGCTGAAGATCAGCAGGCCGAGACATTGCGCGAGATCATGGAGGCCGCCCAATCCGTGTTCGGCCCCGAAGGTGCCGATATCGTGGGCGGCCATACCAGTCTGGGCGCCGAAATGACCATCGGCTTCAGCGTGACGGGGCTATGTGACCAGCCGCCGCTGACCCATGCCGGGGCAAGGGCAGGCGATGCGCTGATCCTGACCAAGCCGATCGGCACCGGTGTCATTCTGGCCGCCGAAATGGCGGGTCTGGCGCCGGGGCGGGTGGTGGCCGGGGCGTTCGCCGCGATGAGCCGCCCGCAGGGCAACGCCGCCCGGCTGATCGCCCCCCATGCCCATGCGATGACCGATGTGACGGGCTTTGGCCTTGCCGGTCATCTGCTGTCGATCCTTGATGCGTCCGCCCTTGCCGCAACGCTTGATCTGGCGGCCATTCCGCTTTTGCCCGGCGCGCTGGCGCTGGCACAGGCGGGGCATGGGTCAAGCCTGCTGCCCGCCAACCGTCAGGCCGCCGCCCGCATGTGGATGACCGAAGGCCCCCAGACCGACCTTCTGTTCGACCCCCAGACCGCAGGCGGCCTGCTGGCCGCCGTCGCCGCCGATCAGGCCCCGGCCCTGCTTGCCGCCTTGCTGGCGCAAGGAGAGACGGCGGCAGTGATCGGCCATCTGGGAGCGGGGGAGCCGTTCATCACGGTCCGGTAGACGACGGCCTTAATAGCACTTTGTCCGAACTCGGACAAAGTGCTATTCACTTATATATCAATATCTTAACATTTTTAATTAACCGGATTTTTACCGTTTGGCGCGGGCCGCCAACCCGGTGACGGGCTTCAATGGCTTGCCCAGACTTTCCCGCCGCAGCAGGCAATGTCACACTGCCCGCCCCGCCAGCATCCCTTCGTAAACCGCCTCTTCCGCCGTGCGGGGCGCGCGGGCATCCCCGATCATATGAAGATCGGCGCAAACGGGCTTCAGCGCCGCCCAAAGCCCGTCTTCGGGCTGATGACCAAGGCACAGCACCAACGTATCCGCCCCTTCGAACAGGATCGGCTCGCCGCTGGCGGTATGCTGCATGAAAACCGTATCGCCATCGGTGCCATAAAGCCGCGCATAGGGTGTAACCTCGACCCCAAGCCGGTGCAGCGTGGCCGCCGTGGTGTCGCGGACATAGAGGGGTAGGGCCTCGCCCATGTGGGTGCCGTTCACCGCCAGCCGCACATGCGCGCCGCCGCGTGCCAGCCGTTCGGCAATGCCCGGCCCGATCCAATCGCGCCGCCAATCTGCCACCACCACCCGGCCGCCGGGACTGGCAGCCCCGGTCAGCACCTGCCAGGCATCCATCACCGCGATCTGCCCATCGGTGGGAATATCGGGCAGGTAAGGGCTGGCCCCGGTGGCCAGAATGACGGCATCCGGCGCCGCAGCCTGCACAAAGGCGGCATCAACGCGCTGCCCCTTCACCACCCGCACCCCGGCCAGTTCCATTTCCCGAGCCAGATTGGTGATGATCCCGCCAAATTCCGCCCGCTGCGGCAAAAGCTGCGCCAGCCGCGCCTGCCCGCCCAACTGCGCCCCGGCCTCGTAAAGCGTCACCTCATGCCCGCGTGCGGCCGCGGTCAGCGCCGCCTTCATGCCGCCGGGACCACCGCCCACCACCATGACCTTGCGCGCCCGCGTCGCGGCTGGCAGCGTGCCAAACGCCAGTTCCCGCCCGCTTTCAGGATACTGGATGCAGGAAATCGGCAGGCCGCGATGGAAATGCCCGATACAGGCCTGATTGCAGGCGATGCAGGCGCGGATGTCATCGGTGGCCCCCTGCCGCGCCTTGGCGGGCATCGACGGGTCGCAGATCATCGCGCGGGTCATGCCGCACATGTCCGCCTGTCCCGCCGCCAGTATCGCCTCGGCCTCTTGCGGCTGGTTGATGCGGCCGGTGACGAATACCGGGACCTTGAGCGCTTGCCGGAACAGGGCCGCATCGGCGGCGATATAGCCATTCGCCCAGGCCATCGGCGGCACAATATGGATGGCACCCCCCAAGGACGCCGAGGTGCCGGTGGTCACGCTGACATAATCCAGATCCGCTTCCAATGCGCGGCAGGCCGACAAAGCTTCGGGCGCGGTCAACCCTTCCTCGTCGCGTTCGCCCGCACTGATGCGCATGCCGATGACGAAACCTTCGCCGGTCGCCGCCCGCACACCGCGCAGGATGTCGCGCAAGAACCGCAGGCGGTTTTGCTCGGTCCCGCCCCAGCCATCCTGCCGCCGGTTGACCCTTGGGTTCAGGAACTGTGCCGGCAGATAGCCTTGCGAGGCCACAATCTCGACCCCATCCAGCCCCGCCTGAAACATCCGCCGCGCGGCATCGGCATAGCCTTGGATGATCTCATGGATCAGCGCCTCGTCCAGCGCGCGCGGCATCACCCGGAAACGTTCGTTCGGCGCAACCGAGGGCGCATAGGCCACCGCCAGCAACCCGTCGGCGCTTTCCATGATCTCGCGGCCCGGATGAAAAAGCTGCGAAAAGACCACCGCCCCTTCGGCATGGCACGCTTTCGCCAGACGGCCATAGCCGGGGATGCAGTCATCCTCGGTCGCCATCAGCATATGGCCGGTATAGCGCGCGGTTTCATGCACGCCCGCCACTTGGGTGACGATCAGCCCCACGCCGCCTTTGGCGCGGGCGGCGTGATAGGCGATCAGGGCATCGTTCACCAGACCATCGGTGGGCAGGCAGGTATCATGCCCGGTCGAGACGATGCGGTTGCGCATGGTTGCGGCCCGGATGGTCAGCGGCGCGAACAGGTTGGGAAAGCGTGTTTCGGTCATGATCGGACGGCCTTTCGCCAAACCCCTAGGCCGTCATTTCTAGGCACCGGCAGGTCAAAGGACAAGCAGGGGTGCGTTGCGTGTGCGTTCCCCCGGCTGCAGCACCCGCATCAGCGTTCCAAAGTGGTTTCGGCCCACCAGACAGCGGGCCGAGACAAGGTTGGCGCGGTTGGCCCGCCGCCCGGCCTTGGGCCGCCGACGACCGGGCCGGATTAAGGCGTGACAGGGAAAGGACCGATGTAGCCCACATAGGCGTTCGCCTCGGCCGGGTCTTTCAACTGCTCGGTGTCGGTCTCGCCGAACGGATGCTGCACGACCGCCACCAGGTAACCGTGGCCACCAATGTTCGGATACCAGTCAACCGATGTTGCCTCGGCGCCATAGGGGGTGGTCGCGATGCGGGTCAGTGCGGCCGAAGTCAGGTTCATTGACCAGATCGCGTCATTCTGGTGGTTGTCGGTGTCTTCGGCGATGATCAGCGTGTTCTGGCCGGGAATGTAGGTGACATTGTCAGGGTTCGCGATGCCGTCAACATCGCAGCCATTCCCCGCATAAGGCGAATCCGCGGGATATTCGACCGGTTTGCCAGCAATGACGGCGGCCATCCTGGTGCCGACAAATCCTTCGTCCAGCGACAGTTCATAGACGGCACCGCAGGGGTTCTTCGCCAGACGGATATCATTGCGCCCGCCCATGTCGGCCTTTTCATCGGCGTCGGTCATGCCTTTGCTGACCTCGGACATCGCAACATAAAGACTGTTGCGGTCGGGGTTATAGACGTTGCCTTCCATCTTGCGAAATTCCGTCGTCGCCCCCAGCATCGACGCATAGCGCCGGGTTTCCAGCCGCGAGGCGATCATTTCCATGCCCGGTTTCACCTTCAGGCATTCCGCCCGGCCTTCGGCGTTCGACGACAGGAATCCTTCGGGGCAAGACCCGTCAGCATTGAAATCCGCCGTGTCGAAGATATCGGAAAACCGGGTGCCCTTGTTGATCGCCGCAAGGATTGTGACATCATCGCCATGGCCCAGATCAACCCACTCGATATCGGCAGCCCCGCCATTCTGATCTGCGGTCTGCACCCATTTCGCCGCATAAAGCGCACCCGCCGTCAGATCCCCCGCCGTATCAGCAACAAAGCGGTAAAGGCCGACATTGGCGCCGTCATCCGACATGTAGGCGGTTTTCTGGTCGGGCAGGATATTGGCGACTTCGACCGAAAAGCGGCCCATCGCCCCGTGTTTGACCACCGCTACATCGCCCGCTTCGGTGACGCTGAATTCAACCGGGAAGCCATAGCGGTAGGGGTTTACCGTGGCGCGGTAATCGTCAAGACCCATGGTCTTGTCATCCAGCCCGAAGTAGCGCGCCATCGGGCGAACCTCTTCGTCGATGTCGTCCAATGATTGCGCGGCGTCGTGTGCACGGGCGTCCGTCGGATATTCTTCGGACCCAAGATGGGTGTTCCAGGGCGTCACGCTGCCCGCACAGGGCCACCACAGGCCACCAACGGCCGACAGGTCAACCGGCTTGGTCGAGACGACGGAAAGCTTGCCGTCGGCCGCCTGAGCCAGTTCCGACAGATAGACAGCGGCGGGCAGTTCTTCGGCCTGCATCAGCGAAAACAGCTTGGTGCCGATCTGAAGAAGCGAGGTGAAATCGGAGGCCGATGAAACGGCAGCACCTGTGTCGGGGGTGGTCAGGGGCCTGCCCCCTTGATCCAGAAGCTGGGCAAAGGTGTGATCGCCGAACCGGTCACCGGACCGGGCCAGCGTGGTAAAGCCGATGGCAGCAGTCTGGCCATTCATCGTGACGCCGCCGGTGGCAACAACGGCGCGCCTTGCCGCGTCATCGGCGGGAAACGGCACCGGGGCAAAGCTGATGTCTTCGGCATGGGCAAGTGTCGCCAGCCCCGAAAGGGCAGTGGCGATCATCAGGCGGGAACGCAGGGTCATGTCGGCCTCGTCTTTGAAATGGGTTCTCCAAAGCGTTAGGACGGCTTCGTAACGATCGCATTTCAGTTGTGCGTCATGTTTGCATCTTAGCTTCGCGTCTTCCAAGCAAACCAAAGCGCAATCAGCGCAAGCGTCAGCGAGAGGGCGCGGCGGAAGCGGCGTTCACGGACCGGATCAACTAGCAAAGTGCGCGCAGCACCCGCTGCAGTGACAATGGCGGCATGAATCAGCGTGGCCACCACGACATAGATCAGCGACAGGGTCAGGGTTTCGGTCAGAACCGCGCCGAAAGGGCTGACAAAGCCCGGCAGCACCGCAATGAAAAAGACGGCAGCCTTGGGGTTCAGCAGGTTGGTGATCAAACCACGCCGGAAGAACCGGCCCAGCGAAGATCCGGGGGCCGCGTGGGTCACGCTTTCCCCGTCGCCGCGCCAGCCATCCCACGCCAGCCACAAAAGGTATGCTACCCCACCCCAGCGCAAGGTCTGAAAGGCGGTGGGAGAGGCGCTGATCGCCGCCGCCAACCCGAGAGCCGCGGCAAGCCCGACCAGCCCCAGCCCGAGCGCCACGCCCCCGACCGCCGCATAGCCGGGCCGCCGCCCTTCGGACGCGGCAATGATCGCAAGATAGGCCATGTTCGGGCCGGGCGTCACCTCGATCACCGCCGAGGTGACGGCGAAGGCCAGAATCGTTTCAGCCGACAAACCACCGAAATCCATCTCAGACCCACTTGGCCAGCGGAGGCAGGCTCATCAGCACTGCATTCGCGTCATGGCCGGTTTCAAGCCCGAATTTGGTGCCCCGGTCGTAAACCAGGTTATATTCGGCATATAACCCTCGGTGGATCAGTTGCGCGTCCTTGTCGGCATCGGTCCAGACGGTCTGGCGGCGGCGGTCGATCAACGGCAGGAAGGCGGGCAGGAAGGCGCGGCCCACGTCTTGGGTAAAGGCGAAATCCGCCTCCCAGTCGCCGCTGTTCTGATCGTCGAAGAATATCCCGCCCACGCCCCGCGCACGGCCCCGGTGCGGGACAAAGAAATACTCGTCCGCCCAGGCCTTGAACCGCGGGTAATAGTCGGGCGAATGTGTGTCGCAGGCACGTTGCATCGCCGCATGGAAATGCGCGGTGTCTTCGGGATATTCGATGCAGGGGTTCAGGTCGGCTCCGCCGCCGAACCACCAGGCGTGCGGGGTCCAGAACATGCGGGTGTTCATATGCACCGCCGGGCAATGCGGGTTCTGCATATGGGCCACAAGGCTGATGCCGCTGGCCCAGAAGCGCGGGTCTTCGGCCATTCCCGGCACCCCGCGCGCAGCCATGGCCTTTTGCGCCCGATCCCCCAACTGCCCATGCACCGTCGAAACGTTGACGCCAACCTTTTCGAACAGCCGCCCGCCGCGCATCACGCTCATCAGCCCGCCGCCCGTATCACTGCCGTCGTCCGACGCACGGCGGGTCTGGCTCACCTCGAACAGCGCGGCAGGGCGGTCCGACATGGGCCCGGTCGTATGGGCGGTTTCCAGCGCCTCGAAAGCGGCGACGATCTGGTCGCGCAGGGTGCGGAACCAGTCCGAGGCGCGGGCTTTGCATTCATCGAAATTCTGGGTCATGGCAGGATCCGTATGGCTTTGCCCCTGACTAACAGGTTCGTGCAGGGCGGACCATAGGCCGGGCTTGCAAGCGCCGGACAGAGGATTATCCTTGAGCGATATTTTTCCGGAGCGATCATCATGTTTTTGCGCAGATTTCTGTTGGTCCCGCTGCTGATCCTGACCGCCTGCGGCACACCGCAAGAACAATGTATCCGCAAGGCCACGGGCGAATTGCGCCACATCGACCACCTGATTGCGGAAACCGAGGCCAATCTGGCGCGCGGCTACAGCTATGAGCCGGAAACCATCACCACCCATGAATGGGAAATGTGCGTGGTTCCGGGCACCGGAACGCCCGATCGCCCGCTTCAGACTTTCATGTGTTTCCGCCCGCAAACCCAGACCGTAATGCGCGAAGTGGTGATCGACCCAGTGGTTGAGGGGCGCAAGCTGGAAAACCTGAAGGCCAAGCGCAAGCAGTTGCTGATGCCCGCCAATGACGCGGTCAAAGCCTGCAAAATCGCCTACCCAGAATCGTAAGCGTGCCCTAGCGCGCCTTGCCCGGCGCGCGGGGGCGGCTGGCGTGCAGCACCTTGAACCCGTTGCCAAAGGCAATCGGTGTCACCTGCAGGAAGGCGGCAGACAGCGTTTCCTCGTAAGGCAGGGTGCGGTTGGCCACCATCCACAGCTGGCCCTTCGCGTGCAAAAGCTTTTGCGCGGCGCGGATGAAGGCGGCACCCAGCGCCGGGTCGGCGGCGCGGCCCTGATGGAAGGGCGGGTTCATCACCACAAAATCCAGCGTCTTTCCCGGCGCGAAACGTGTGGCATCGGCCCAATGGAACTGGGCGCGTTCGTCGGTGATGTTTTCGCGCGCGCAGGCCAGCGCCTCGGCCTCGGCTTCGACCAGATGCAGCTCGCGCACCTTCGGGCATGTCAGGATCTGGGCAGCCAGCCAGCCCCAGCCGGCGCCAAGATCGGCGCCCTTGCCCTTGAGGTCGCGCGGCAGATGCTGGGCCAGAAGTGCCGAACCCGGATCAATGCCATCGGCGGAAAAGACGCCGGGGCGGGTAACAAAGCCCGGCACCGGGCTATGGGATTGCGCCTGCCAATCGGCAAAAACCGCCGGGCCGGGGTTGGCAAAGCTGAAAACCCGGCCGTGCGATTTGGACAGGGCCAGGCCAACCTCGGCGCGGTTCTTCACATCCTTCAGCGCCGTATCAATCCCGTCAGTCTTCTGGCCGTCGATCCATATCGGCGCACCAACGGCCACCAGCCCGGCCGCCTGTTGGATGAGCGCCCGCCCCAGCGCCTTGGCGCGCGGCAAGAACAGGACCGCAGCCGCAAAAGCCCCTTCGGCCTGTTCGGCAACCTGCCAGCCAGCCGCCGCGAACATATCAATATCCGGGCGAAAGCCGGTAACGATCTGGCAGCGGTCGCGGGGCAGCACCGACAGGTCGCTGTCAGCGGTCGGGCGCAGAACCAGAATGCGCCCATCAACAGGCAGGCCACCTGCATCCTGCAGGGCGGTGTGAAGGCGCGATATGCTCATCTGATGCGGCCGGGGGGGCCTATTCCTTTTCCATTGTGCATTGTAGCGGATGCTGGTGGCGGCGGGCGAAATCCATCACCTGGCCCACTTTGGTTTCCGCCACCTCAAAGGAAAAGACGCCGACAACCGCAAGCCCTTTCTTGTGGACGGCCAGCATAATCTCGAACGCATCGGCATGGTTCAGCCCGAAGAACCGTTCAAGGATGTGGATGACGAACTCCATCGGCGTGTAGTCGTCGTTCAGCAGCAACACCTTATACATCGGCGGCCGCTGGGTCTTGGGCTTGGTCTTGGTGACGACAGAAGTTTCGCCATCCGCGCCTTCCCGGTGGTCGGACAGGGTGAAGGGGGGGCGCGCCACGTCGGTCAATACTCCGCAGGGAATCAATATGCTCAGACTGTGCAGTATAGTCCGTTGCATGAATGAGAAAAGAGTTGCAGTGATTTTACGCGTTTGGGCAAGCGGGGGCGGTGATGGGCAGGCTGGCGGCAATCGGGTTCGATGCGGATGACACGCTTTGGCATAACGAACGTGCCTTTCAGCTGACGCAGACGCGCTTTGCCGAACTGCTGGCCGATTTTGCCGCACCCGACCATCTGCAAGACCGCCTGCTGGCGGCCGAACGGCGCAATCTTGGGCATTATGGCTTTGGCGTCAAAGGCTTTGTTCTGTCGATGATCGAAACCGCGATCGAGGTGACGGATGCGCGGGTTCCCGCCGCAGTCATCGGCGAACTGGTGCGCGCCGGCCAGGAAATGCTGCTTCACCCGATTGAACTGCTGCCCGGCGCAGAGGCTGCAGTGGCGGCTTTGGCGGGGCGCTACCGTCTGGTGCTGGTGACAAAGGGTGATCTGCTGGATCAGGAACGCAAGCTCGCGCAATCGGGTCTGGGCGATCTTTTCGATGCCGTCGAAATCGTTTCCGACAAGCGGCCAGATGTCTACGCGCAGGTTTTCGCACGCCACGGGGAAGGTGCGGCACGGGCGCTGATGGCCGGAAATTCGTTGAAATCCGATGTGTTGCCGATGATTGCGGCGGGTGGATACGGCGTTCACATCCCCCATGCGCTGACCTGGGCACTTGAACATGAGGCCGCGCCAGACGCCGAACCGCTGTTCCGGCATCTGGCGGACATCCGCGAATTGCCAACATTGGTGGCCGAGCTGGACGCCTGACGTGGCGCATATTGCGATTATGTGACAGCGCGCCACAAGATGTAGTGGCACCTGTGCATATCGGGTATATCCGCCACTACAACTAAAACCGCAAAGGCATTGAAGAAAAAGATGTTTTCGCCTTTTGACCCCTGTGCTATCGTCACCGCAAATCAGAATAACTCGGCAACGACCGGGGTGAGGCAGCGGCAGTGACAGACAAATTCGCATTCGTGCAGCGATGGATTTCCGACATTTGGACGATTGCGGTTCTGGCGGTTGCCATGCTGCTTCTGCCGATAGGCCTGATGGCCGCGCCCTATGCCGATTTCGTCATTGATGCGCGCACCGGCGAAGTGCTGCACGCCACCAACGCCGATACACGGCTGCACCCGGCCTCGCTGACCAAGATGATGACGCTCTACATCGCGTTCGAGGCGATCGAACATGGCGAAATTTCGCTCGATACGATGGTGACGGTATCGAAATATGCGGCCAGCCAGCCGCCGTCGCGACTGGGGCTGCGCGCCGGCCAGAAAATCGCGCTGCGCTACCTGATCCGTGCCGCCGCGATCAAATCCGCCAATGATGCTGCCGCCGCGATCGGCGATGCGATCGAAGGCGACAAGGCCAGTTTCGCCAAACGCATGAACCGCACCGCAAAAGCCCTTGGCATGAACAGCACCAGCTTTCGCAACCCCCACGGGCTGACGGAAAAGGGCCACATGTCGACGGCGCGCGACATGGTCACGTTGGGCCGTCGGCTTTTCTATGACTTCCCCCAATACTACGGCATCTTCTCGCGCCGCACTGCAGACGCAGGCGTGGCCAAGGTTTCCGCGACCAACCGCCGGTTCCTTGACAGTTACGAAGGCGCGGACGGGATCAAGACCGGCTATACCGCGCCTGCGGGCTTCAACCTCGTGGCCTCGGCGCAGCGGGGCGACAAGCGGATCATCGCCTCGATTTTCGGCGGCACCTCTACCGCGATGCGCAATGCGCGGATGGCCGATCTGCTGGATCTGGGCTTTGGCAAGGCCCCGCGCCGCGCCAAGGAACAAAAACCCCCGGCAATCGACTACATGGCACATGTCGACGACGAAACCGTCACCGAAGACCTGATGGCAGAAGCGGTGGCGGCCGATGTCGACCCCAACAATCCGGCGTCCGGCAAGACCCTGCGCCTGAATATGGCGGTGGCGCAAAGCCCCTTCCCCAAGGCGCGCGGCGTCAAGCCCGTGCCGGGGGCCATCGCCTTGGCAGAGGCAGACACCGACAGCGCCGATGCGGTGATTGCCGACGAGGCCGCCGAAATGGCCGCCGCGACCGATGATCTGATGGCATCCTTGCAAGACACCATCACCGCCGCACTGGAAGACGCGCAAGACACCAGCGACGAATTCACCCAGACGGCGGCACCCCAGCCTGAAACCCTTGCCATGGCGCAATCCGCAACCGATCCGGCGGCTACAGAAGCACCTGCGGACGAAGCCATCCAGCTTGCCGATGCGACACCTGCCCCCGTGATTGAAGGATCGGCCATCGCCCCCAAGGCTACCCCCGTGCCTTTGGCGCGACCGGTGGCCCTGATGGCGGCTGTCGCCACAACGGAAACCGACGTTCCCGCCGCAGTCCTGACCCAAGACACCAGCGCCGCACTCCCCACCCCAGAGGTGGATCTGGCGCAACTGCCCGAACCAACCATCAAGGCGGATACCCCGACGGCCACGCCAGTTGACCCCGCCGCGAGCCAGCTTGCAGCCGCCACCATCGTGCTGACACCCCCAAGCAGGGTAAAAGCCCCGCAGCCAGAGACTGTGGTGCTGGCCTCGGCTGAAACCGCAACCACGGCTTCTGACGAAGGCCCGACCAGTCAACTGGAAATCGTCACCCGGGTTTCCACCTCTGGTGGGCAGGAGTGGGGCATCAATGTCGGCAGCTTCCCGTCGCGCTATAATGCCGAACGGGAACTTCTGCGCACCGCACTCGTGGAAATGACAACGCTGAATGACGCTTTGCGCAAGGTATCCAGCCGCAAAGGTGCGTTTGACGCGAACTTTGTTGGCATGACCCAGGAAAGCGCCGAACTGGCCTGCCGTCGCCTGTCCGCTCGCGGCACCGAATGCACGGTCCTTGCGCCCACCCTGAACTGACGGGGCGCGCAACTGCCGGGCAATGGCCTAGGGTTTGGGCCGGTCGTCCCAGTCCTTGCGCAGAACCCGGTGACCATCGCCGTCAGGGTCATCATACTGACGGTTCCGCAGGGTCCAGAGAAACCCCAAAAGCCCCAGCCCGCCCAGAAACAGCGACACCGGAATAAGGATGGCAAGCATTTCCATGGGCGCCGGTCCTATTTCAGCCGCAGCGCGTTCAGCGTGACGGTCAGCGACGAGGTGGACATCGCCAAGGCCGCTATCAGCGGGGTGGCAAGCCCGATCAGCGCCACCGGCACAGCCACCAGATTATAGGCCAGCGATAGCGCGAAATTCTGCTTGATCCGGCGGCGGGCCTGAACGGCTATCCGGCGGGCATCGGCGATGGGCGCGATATCTTGGCCCAGCAACACGATATCCGACGCCACCCGCGCCGCATCCAGCGCGGACGCCGGTGAAATCGACACATGCGCCGATGCCAGTGCCACCGTATCGTTCAGCCCGTCGCCCACCATCAGCACCCGCGCGCCCTGTCCGGTCAGCGCGCCGATATGGGCCGCCTTTTCCGCCGGAAGCATCTCTGACCGCCAGTCCGCGATTCCCAGGTCGCGCGCAAGGGCCGCAACTGGCGCTTCGGCGTCGCCCGACAAAAGCGCCACTTTCAGCCCGGCGGCTTTCAGCGTCTTGACCAGACCGGCGGCACCGGGGCGCAGCCGGTCGGTAAATGTCAGCGCCCGTGCCGGGGCCGCACCAACCTGCAGGAAAGTTGCGGTTTGCGCCGCAGCCGTCGCCCCGACCCACGAGGCGCGGCCAAGACGGACGCGCATGCCGTTCCACAGGCCTTCGACGCCATATCCGGCGCTTTCGCGAATATCCTCAACATGGGCAGGCGCAAGGTCCCGCAACCTCAGCGCCGACGCCAAGGCCCGGCTGAGTGGATGGGAAGACCCTTCGGCCAGTGCCGCAACCAGCGCCAGATCGGCTTCGCTGAATGCCTCAAGGTTCGCAGGTTCCAGCGCCCCCAGCGTCAGCGTGCCAGTCTTGTCAAACACGACCGTATCCACCTCGGCCAACCGTTCCAGCGCGGTGCCGTTCTTGATCAGCAGCCCCAGCCGGAACAGCTTGCCCGACGCCGCAGTGATGACCGATGGCACCGCCAGCGCCAATGCGCAGGGGCAGGTGATGATCAGCACCGCCGCCGCCACATTGACCGCCAGCCGCACATCGCCCCCCGAATGGATCATCCAGCCGATGAAGGACGAAAGCGCCAGCACATGCACCGCAGGCGAATAGCGCCGCGCCATCCGGTCGGCCAGCGACATGTAGCGGTTCTTGGCGCTTTCGGCGACGGCCACCAGATCGGCCATCCGGTGCAGGGACGATTCCTTCCCGGCGGAGGTGACCTGCACGGTCAGCGGACCGGTAAGATTGACCTCGCCCGCGCTGACGATACTGCCGGGCAAGGCCGGGGCAGGCAGGGTTTCCCCGGTCAGCAGCGACCGGTCCAGTTCCGAATTGCCCAGCGTCACGATCCCGTCCACCGGCATCCGCGCGCCGGGGCGCACCAGAACCAGATCGCCGGCCGAAATCTCGGCCAGCGGCACTAGCAGCTCCTGCCCGTCGCGCAGCAGGATGGCGCGCGGCACCTCTAGGGCTGCCAGTTCCTCGGCGGCTGACCGGGCCGCCGCACGGCTGCGGTAATCCAGATAGCGCCCCGCCAGAAGGAAGAAACACAAGGACACCGCCGCATCGAAATAGGCATGTTCGCCGCCCATGAACGTCTCGAACAAGGAAATCGACGAAGCAAGGATCAACGCCAGCGATATTGGCACATCCATCCCCAGCCGCCGCGCCTTCAGGGACGCGATGGCTGACACGAAGAAGGGCTGGCCCGCAAAGGCCAGCGTCGGCAGGGCAATCATCGCACTGATCCAATGGAACAGATCGCGGGTCGCGTCTTCGGCCCCTGACCAGACGGCCACCGACAAAAGCATGATGTTCATCATCGAAAACCCGGCCACGCCCAGGCGCATCAACAGATCATGCCCGCGCTTTTCACTGGCGGTCGACGACAGCATTACCACATCCAGTTCAAGCGCCGGATAGCCGATGGCGGCAAGGACGGCGATCAGATGATCGGGCAATATATCCGGGCGGGCGCGGACACTGACCCGCCGCAGGGTCAGGTTGACGCGCGCCGAACTGACGCCGGGCAGGGCCGACAGCGCGTTTTCGATGGCCGAAATCGCGGCGGCACCACTGGCCGTGGGCACCGACAGCACGATCCCCGCATCGGCAGCCAGACGGCGGCTTTCGGCCAGCAGTTCGGTCGCGGGCAGGGCGACGCAGGCCGGACAGGCGGAAAATGCGCTTTCGGCCATGCTCATGGTCAGCCCTTCACAAACAGATCAAGCCGCTGGTGAAAGCGGGTGCCATCCTCGGCCCGCGCTTCCAGCAGGATCATCCAGCGGCCCTTTTCCAGATCGACACGTGCTGCAAAATCGCCGTTCGCATAGGTGAAGGCCGGGGTCTTGTCCTCGGCCGCCTCGGTGGTGCGCCCGACCAGCGCGGTGACATTGCTTGCCTCGACCGGCTTTCCATCCCGGTCGCGGAAAGACAGGATCAGCTGCCCGTCCTCGTAACGATAGTCCAGCGTCCACCCGAGCTTCTGTTGCGCCGCCCGCTCGGCATCGAAGCTTTGCGAGGCGACATAGGAATTCGGCACCTCAAGGCCGGGAAAGGTTTTGACCGCCTTGACCGCCAGCAGCACATTCACCGCGATGATCAAGCCAAAAGCCCCCGCCGTGATCGCAAAGACCTTTGCCCCCGTCAGTTCGCGCGCCATGTTACTGCCCCTTTCCGTGGAAGACCGTATCAGCATTGACCCGGTCTGTCGCATGGGTCAGATCGACGACCCAGAACCGCATTTCCATCTGCCCGCCCATCGCCGCCTTCGATCCCGGCTCTGCCGATACATAGATGCGCTGGGTGACAGTGGCATCCGGGGGCACTTCGACCACAGTCTGGTCCTTGCCTTCCAGTGTCAGGGTCAGCGGCTCGGGCGCGGTCAAGGATATGTGGAACGGCCGCACTTCGCCATGCTTGTTGTGTAGACGCACTTCATAGGTGTTGCGGATGGTGCCATCGGCCAGGGTGACGAACAATGGATTGCGCACCGGCGTGACATTCAACCCGATCGGCGAACGCATGAACAAAGCCACGATCATCGCAATCCCCACGCCGCTCCACAGCGTGGTGTAAAGGATGGTGCGCGGCCGGAAGATGTGTTTCCAGATATTCTTCGGCTTGCCGCCCGCCCGTTCTTCGGCCTCGTCCTTCAAGGCCATGTAGTCGATCAGACCGCGCGGCTTTTCGATCTTGTCCATCACCTCGTTGCAGGCGTCGATGCACAGCGCACAGGTGATGCATTCCATCTGCTGCCCGTCGCGGATGTCGATACCCATCGGGCAGACGTTCACGCAGGCCATGCAGTCGATGCAATCGCCCAGTTGTTCCGCTGCCGGATCCTCGGTCTTCTTCAGTTTGCCGCGCGGTTCGCCGCGCCAGTCGCGGTAACCGACGACCAGCGTATCCTCGTCCATCATTGCTGCCTGAATCCGTGGCCACGGGCAGGCATAGATGCAGATCTGTTCGCGCGCGAAGCCGCCGAAGAAGAAGGTGGTCAGCGCCAGGATCGTCATGGTGACATAGGCAACCGGATGGGCCGTGCCGTTCAGCAGGTTCCAGAACAGCGTCGGCGCATCGGTGAAATAGAAGACCCAGGCACCCCCGGTCGCAAGGCCGATGGCCAGCCACACCGTCCACTTGATCGCCCGCAGGCGGACCTTCTGGGCGTTCCATTTCTGATGGTAAAGCCGCACGCGTGCGTTGCGGTCGCCCTCGATCCAGCGCTCGACCAGAATGAAAAGGTCGGTCCAGACAGTCTGCGGGCAGGCATAGCCGCACCAGACCCGCCCCAGCGCCGAAGTGAACAGAAACAGGCCAAGGCCCGCCATGATCAGCAGCCCTGCCACGAAATAGAACTCGTCGGGCCAGATTTCGATCATGAAGAAAAAGAAGCGCCGGTTCGCAAGATCTATCAACACCGCCTGATCCGGCAGCTCCGGCCCGCGGTCCCAGCGGATCCAGGGCACCAGGTAATAGATACCCAGCGTCACCGCCATGATGATCCATTTCAGATTGCGGAACGCACCTTTGACGCGGCGTGGGAAAATAGGCTCTTGCGCCGCATAAAGGGCGGGAGGGGATTCGTTGGCGCTCATTTCGACGGATCCAGTCTGTTCGCGTTCGCTGTCTTGTCTACCCAAGGATGCGCCTTGGCTTTGACATAGGTCAACCCGGGTGCGCTGCAACGCCGCAGCCAGTCTGATGCGCAGAATGCCGCATGGCCTGTGCAAACGAAAAAATGCACCGGCGCTCTCAGGAAACGCGCGAACAGGTCATCAAGCAACCGGTGCATGATCCCGGAAACGAATCCGAAACCACGCACACCATCTCAGATCGGCTTCCGGCCGACTTTGACCTGCATCAATTCGCTTCGACCTCTTGCCTTTCCGGTCGTAGAAGCATGCACCGCGCGCCCCGTCTCGCCGAAAAAGGGCCGGGATCACTGGCGTCTTGCGCCCGCAACCACACAACGACTGCCAGCCTGCACAACGAAAAAGGCCCCCGACAGCGCGGGGGCCCCTGATTTTTCCGGCAAGCCTTACTGCTCGCCGCCGCCCAAGCTGTGGACATAGCTGGCAACTGCGCGGATGTCGGATTCCGACAGGCGGCCTGTCCATGCCGGCATCACCCCGAAGCGGGCCTTGGTGACCGTTTCGGTGACCGTGGCCGCATCACCGCCATAAAGCCAGATCGCATCCGTCAGGTTCGGCGCGCCCTGCGCGCGGTCGCCCTTGCCGTCGACACCGTGGCAGGCCGCGCAATTGTCGGTGAAGACCTGCACACCCTTGGCGGCCAGCGCTGCATCATGCTCCTGACCCGAGATGTTCAGCACATGGTTCACGACAGCGTCGATATCGGCCGGTTCCAGAATGTCGCCAAAAGCGGGCATCTGCGAAAAGCGGGCATCAGCGTCGGTCGTATTGCGGATCCCGTGGGTCACTGAATAGTGGATGTCGTCGATCGTACCGCCCCAAAGCCAGTCGTTATCCAACAGGTTGGGGAACCCTTTCGCCCCGCCCGCGCCTGCACCGTGGCACTGCGCGCACCAAGTCTGGAACACCGCCTTGCCCGCATTCTGGGCAAAGGGGCCAAGTTCGGCGTCAGTGGCAATCGACGCCAGCGGCGCTGCGGCCAGCTTCGCCTCGATCGCGGCATTGGCATCGTCAAAGGCCTTGATGTCGGCAGCAACCTCTTCGCGCGTCGAACCGCCCCACAGCCCGTGGGTGACGCCGCTGATCAGCGGCCACGCGGGGTAAAGCATAGTATAGCCGATCCCCCAGATGATGGTGGCGTAAAAGGTCCACAGCCACCAGCGCGGCATCGGATTGTCGAATTCCTGAATCCCGTCCCAAATATGGCCTGTGGTCTTCGGATCGGATTTCTTTTCAACCGGTTTCTTGCTCATTGTCCCGTCTCCTCTCCCGCGGCCGCGACCGGGGCAGGTTTGTCTTCATGGCGGAAGGGGATCTGCGATATCTCATCGTGCAGCCTGCGGCTGCCGGGCCGAAAGGCCCAGGCGATCATCCCAAGGAACAGGACGAACAGCGCCAGAAGCGCCCAGCTATCGGCAAATTCCCGAAGAAGCGAGTAAAGATCCATCGCTTCCCCCCTTAGCGGTTCGGGTCAGGCTGGAAGGTCGAGAAATCGACCATCGTGCCCATGACCTGAAGATATGCCACCAGCGCATCCATTTCCGAAACACCGGGCTGGCCATCGAAATTGCGCACCTGAACCTTGGTATAGCGTTCTTCAAGGCCCGCATAATCGCTGTCCGGGTCGGCTTGCGCGGCAAAGTCGGCCTTGGCGGCTTCGATCATTTCGCTGGTATAGGGAACACCAACCATCGCATGGGTTTCCAGCTTTGCCTGAATATCCTGCGTGTCGATTTCGCGATTCAGCAGGAAGCCATATTTCGGCATCACCGATTCCGGCACCACCGACTGCGGATCGGTCAGGTGGGCGACATGCCATTCGTCGGAATAGCGTTCGCCCACGCGGGCCAGATCCGGGCCGGTACGTTTCGATCCCCACTGGAACGGATGATCATACATCGATTCCGCCGCAAGGCTGTACTGACCGTAACGTTCCACCTCGTCGCGCATCGGGCGGATCATCTGGCTGTGGCAGACATAGCAGCCCTCGCGGATGTAGATATCACGCCCCGTCAGCTCCAGCGGCGTGTAGGGCCGCATGCCTTCAACCTTTTCGATGGTGTTCTGCAGGTAGAACAGCGGGGCAATTTCGACGATCCCGCCGATCGTCACCACCAGAAGCGAACCCACCAGCAAAAGTGATGCGTTCTTTTCAAGTATCTTGTGCTTTTCAAGTATTCCCATGGTTCCGGCCCCCCTTATTCGGCCGGGACCGGCACGGACAGCGCGGAACGTGCCGGCTGCTTCGCGACGGTTGCCCAAAGATTATAGGTCATGATCAAGGCGCCGGTCAGGTACATCACCCCACCCAGACCCCGCACCACATACATCGGATGCTTGGCGGCAACCGTATCGGCGAAGGCGTTCACCAGGAAACCGTTCGCATCAACTTCGCGCCACATCAGACCTTCCATGATCCCGGTGACCCACATCGAGGCGGCGTAAAGCACGATCCCGATGGTGGCGAGCCAGAAGTGCCAGGATACCAAGCTGAGGCTGTAAAGCCGCTCGCGGCCCCACAGACGCGGCACAAGATAGTAAAGCACGCCAAAGGTGATCATCCCGTTCCAGCCCAACGCGCCAGAATGAACGTGACCGATGGTCCAGTCCGTGTAATGCGACAGGCTGTTGACAGCCTTGATCGACATCATCGGCCCTTCAAAGGTGGCCATGCCGTAAAAGCCGATCGACACCACCATCATCCGCAGGATCGGATCGGTGCGCAGCTTGTCCCAAGCGCCCGAAAGCGTCATCAGACCGTTGATCATGCCGCCCCAGCTGGGCATCCACAGGATGATCGAAAACACCATGCCAAGCGTCGTCGCCCAGTCAGGAAGGGCGGTGTAGTGCAAATGGTGCGGACCGGCCCAGATATAAAGGAAGATCAGCGCCCAGAAGTGGATGATCGACAGTTTATAGCTGTAAACCGGGCGTTCGGCCTGCTTGGGAACGAAATAGTACATCATCCCCAAAAAGCCCGCGGTCAGGAAAAAGCCCACCGCGTTGTGGCCATACCACCATTGCACCATCGCATCCTGCACGCCCGCAAAGACCTGCACGGATTTCGAACCCAGGAACGACACCGGGATAGAGATGTTGTTGACCACATGCAGCATGGCCACCGTGACGATGAACGACAGAAGAAACCAGTTGGCCACATAGATGTGCGGTTCGCGCCGCTTGATCAGCGTGCCAAGGAACACCAGCAGGAAGGCGACCCAGACGATGGTCAGCCACCAGTCCACATACCATTCCGGTTCGGCATATTCCTTCGACTGTGTGGCGCCCAGCAGATAGCCGGTGGCCGCCAGAACGATCACCAGCTGATAGCCCCAGAAGACGAACCAAGCCAGATTGCCGCCCCAAAGCCGCGCCGCCGTGGTGCGCTGGACGATGTAGAAGCTGGCCATGATCAGCGCATTGCCGCCAAAGGCGAAGATAACCGCCGACGTATGCAGCGGGCGCAGCTTGCCAAAGTTCAGATAGCCTTCAGCCCATTCGATGTTCAGCACCGGGAAAGCCAACTGAAAGGCGATGATCGTGCCGACCAGAAAGCCCACGACACCCCAAAGCGTCGTTGCAATCGCGCCAGCGCGCACCACGCCATCATTATATTCGTGAACCGGCTCGGGGCGGTTTTCTTCGGCCCCGCGCAGCGTCCAGACAAATGCCATGGCCGCCGCCAGCATGATGGTCAGCGCATTAACCATATAGGCAAGGTCATGCGCGTAATTGGCAGCTATCGCGGCCAGAACCGCAATCGCACCAAGCGCGACCAGCTTGATGTAATCCCACATTGTAGCGTCCCTTCGTCCTGCACGTTCTGCCCCCCGATCGGTGGGAACAGCCCTTGATATTGTCGCTTCTGACCCGGTGGCCGATCAAGCACCTTGATCTGGGTCAACTTGACGCGGCATGCGTCTTGATCTTGGTCAATGTAACACGCTTGAAAATGCTTAGCCTTATTCTATGGCGGGAACGCCGATTCAGGGAGAGATGGAATGGCGATCAAGTCTATTCTGACCGTTGTGACAAATGCGGCACATGCTGCTGCACAGGTGGATGCGGCAGTAACGCTGGCGCGACGCGAGGATGCGCATCTTGATGTGCTTTGTCTGGGCATAGACCGGGTTCAGACGGGCTATTACTATATTGGCGCCGGCCCGATCTCGCCCGTGATGGTCCAGGAAACGCTGGATCAGGCCCGCGAAGAGGCGAAGGCCGTCGAAGCCGCCGTCCGCCAGCAACTGAACCCCGAAGACATCCGCTGGGCGATCGACACGGCGATTGCCCAACTTGGCGTGATCGGGCCAGAGGTGGGGCGCCTCGCGCGTTTTGCCGATCTGGTTCTGGTGCCGCAACCCTACGCCAAGGGCAATGATCCGGAATGCGAAGCGATTCTAGAGGCGGCGCTGTTTGATGGTCGCACGCCGGTTCTGGTCATGCCGCGCGATCGTTTTGACGCCAATTACGGCAAGCACATCGTCGTCGCCTGGAACCAAAGCGACGAGGCGATGGTGGCAATCCGCGCCGCCTTGCCGATGCTGAAGGCGGCGGCACGTGTCGATGTGGCGGTGGTTGCCCCGCCGGCTCACGGCCCGGAACGGTCCGATCCCGGTGGAATGCTTTCGCAGTTTCTGGCGCGCCACGGTGTTCGGACCGAAGTATCGGTGCTGGCGCGCACACTGCCCCGTGTCGCTGATGTGCTTTGCCGTCATGTCGACGATCTGCAGGCCGACATGCTGGTGATGGGTGCCTACGGCCATTCCCGGCTTCGCGAGGCGATCCTTGGCGGCACCACCCGCGAGATGCTGGAAATCGCAAGAGTGCCGGTATTCGCTGCGCGGTGAAGCCTGTCTGACGAAGGTTGAAACCCGTATTATTCGAAGAGAGGCGAAAAGATAAACTAGGGGGTTACGCCTGAAGCCACAGCAACATGCCTACCCCCAGCATTATCACAGCCATGCCCGCCACCATGCGGGCATTGGTCTTTTGCCCGAAGACAAAATACGACACCGCCTGCGCCATGATCACCTCGACCAGGGCAAGTGTGCGCACGTTCGCAGCACTGGTCAGCGAAAAGCCGATGAACCAGAATTGCGAGGCAAAGGCCCCCAGAAACCCCGCACCAAGCGAGGCACGCCAGACGCGCAACGACCCCGCCAGCGCCGCACGGTCAAAGATCACCATCCAAAGCGCAAGCAGGGCGCTTTGCAGGGTCAGGCTGATCACCAGAATGGTGGTGGCGCGGATCAGAAAGCCCCCCTCGCCCAACCCGGTAATGCCGCCGCGAAAACCGATGGCCGACAGGCCGAACAGGCCCGCCGCCGCAAGGCCGCTGATCATCGGCCGCAGATCGGCAAACTGCCCGGCCGCCACCCCCGGTTTCACCGATGTGACAATCACCCCCACCGTGGCAACGGCAATCGCCATCAGCATGGGCCAGCTGAGCGGATCGCGCAACAAGAGCGCCGCCGCCAGCGCAACGATTACCGGCTCGGTCTTAAGCCAGGCGGTGGTGACGGCAAAAGACCGCGCCTGCATCACCTTCAGCATCAAGGCCGTGGCCCCGATCTGCGCCAAGGCCCCCATGAAGGTAAAGGCCAGCGCCCGAACGCCGGGTAACGACAGTTCCTCGCCGGTGGCCAAGGCCACCAGACCCAAGAACAGGGTGGCAAAGGGCAGGCCAAACAGGAAGCGCACCTGTGTCGCCCCCACCGTGCCGATCGCTGCGGTCAGCCGCGCCTGT
Source organism: Paracoccaceae bacterium (assembly GCA_947476475.1). GTDB lineage: Bacteria > Pseudomonadota > Alphaproteobacteria > Rhodobacterales > Rhodobacteraceae > TMP-24. The sequence continues at coordinate 64,559 of CANJQT010000006.1, forward strand.
GCCGCATTGCGCCCGGTCTGCGCCGCCGCCGCGATCAGTGCCGCCAGCACCCAGCCGGGGATCACGCCACCTGCCCGATCAACCGCCCCAGCCGCTTCATCCCTTCGTCAATCGCCGCCTCATTCGCGCACGAAAAACTCAGGCGCAGTGTGTTTCCGTTGGTTCCGTCGGCAAAGAAGGCCCACCCCGGCACAAACGCCACCCGTTCGCTTTCCAGCGACTGCGCCAGAAGATCCGCCGCATCAATCGACGGCGGCAGGGTCAGCCACACGAACATCCCGCCCTCGGGACGGGTCCAGCTGACACCCGCAGGCATCTCCCGCGTCAGCGCCGCCAAAAGCCGGTCGCGCCGCGCCTGATAGGTCGCACGCAACGTGGCCACATGAGCCTCGAAACAGGCCCGCGCCACATGGTCGGTCACAATCTGGTTGATCGACGCGGAATGCAGGTCGGCGGCCTGTTTCATCAGCACCAGCCGGGAAATCACCTCATGCCCCGCGCAGATCCAGCCCACCCGCAGCCCCGGCGCCAGCGATTTCGAAAAGGAACCGCAATACAGCGTCCGGCAAGCCTCGATGCTGCCCTTGCGGGCAATCTCCAGCGCCAGAATCGGCGGGATCGCCTCTCCGTCAAAGCGCAAGGTCTGATAGGCGGCATCCTCGACAACCGCGATATCCAGCGCGTCGGCCAGATCAATCACCGCCTCGCGCGCGGCGCGGTCCAGCGTCTCGCCGGTCGGGTTGGCAAAATCAACCGACAGATAGGCAAATTTCACCCGCCCGCCAGCCGCTTCGGCCTTGGCGGCAAAACTGGCCGCATCGCGGTTGCCCGCCGGGTCCAGCCGGTCATAGGTCGGCTCATAGGCGTTGAAGGCGCCGAGTGCCCCAAGATAGGTCGGCCAGCCCAGAAGCACCGTATCTTTCGGCGAAATCATCAGCTTGCCCAGATAATCCAGCGCCTGCTGCGAACCCGAGGTGATCAGGATGTTCTCTGCCGTGCAGGGCACGCCGATCTTGCCCATTTCGGCCGCGATCCAGTCACGCAAGGGGCGATACCCTTCGGAAACCGAATATTGCAGCGCCTGTGCCGCCTGCCCATCGGTCAGCGCCGCGTCATAAGCGGCGCGGAACGCCTCGGTCGGGAACAGCGCGGGGTCGGGAATGCCCCCCGCAAAGGAAATGATGTCAGGCTGATCCAGCAGCTTCAAAAGCTCGCGGATCTCTGATGCCTTCATCCGCGATGACCGTGTGGCCAATACCTGATTCCACTGCACGCCCGTTCCCCTGTCTGATGTCCTGGGGAAGATTGGCGTTGGCACACAGATAAGTCAATAGTTGTGACCTAACACCCCGCCCGCACCACCTCGATCATCCGCGCGACATTGTCGGGGTTTGCATCCGGGGTGATCCCGTGACCAAGATTGAAGATATGCGGCCCCTTGCGAAAGGCGGCCAGAATCCGGCGGATGTCCGCGTCCATCGCCGGCCCGCCGCTGACCATGTGATGGGGCGCAAGATTGCCCTGCACACAGCCGTCAACCTGCACATGCTCGGCCGCCCATTCGGCCGATACCGAATTGTCCAAAGCCACGCAGTCGGCCCCGGTGGCGCGGGCAAAACCGACATAGCCTTGCCCCGCCTCGCGCGGAAAGGCGATGACCGGCAGGCCGGGATGGCGTGCCTTCAGGGCTGCGATGATCCGGGCAGCGGGCTTCACCGCGAAATCGGTGAAATCCTGCCCCTTCAGCGACCCCGCCCAACTGTCGAACAGCTTGACCACCTCTGCCCCGGCCTGCACCTGAGCGGACAGATATTCGATCGTGCCTTCGGTGATCAGGTCGATCAGGGCGGTGAACGTCGCCCGGTCCGCCGCCTTCAGCGCATGGGCCGGCCCCTGATCGGGCGTGCCGCGCCCGGCGATCATATAGGTGGCCACCGTCCAGGGGGCGCCCGCAAAACCGATCAGTGTGGTTTCCTTCGGCAATTCCCGCGAAAGGATCCGCACGGTTTCATAGACGGGGGCCAAAGTTTCGTGAATCGCCGCCACCGGCTTCAGCCGCGCCAACCCGTCGGGGCCGGTGATGGTTGAAAGCCGCGGCCCCTCGCCGGTCTCGAACCACAGGTCCGCGCCCAGCGCCTGCGGCAACAGCAGGATATCGGCAAACAGGATCGCCGCATCGAAGCCAAAGCGCCGGATCGGCTGCAGCGTGACTTCCGCCGCCAGATCGGGGTTGTAGCACAGCTTCAGAAAGTCCCCCGCCTGCGCCCGCGTCGCCCGGTATTCCGGCAGGTATCGACCCGCCTGCCGCATCATCCAGATCGGCGGGGTGGGCAGAACCTCGCCCCTCAGGGCGCGCAGGATGGTTTTGGTCATGGCATTCTCCTCGGCCTCCCTTCAAGGTCGCCTGCGACCCGATGTCAAGCGCCCTGCCCCGCGCGCCCCATTGCGCGACCCTCTGTCGCGGGTTATTTGCCACCCATGCAGATGCCAAACGCCCAATCCCCGCTGAAGATCGGCACCCGCGGTTCGCCGCTGGCGCTGGCGCAGGCCCATGAAACCCGCGACCGGCTGATGGCGGCCTTCGCCCTGCCGGGTGAGGCGTTCGAGATCGCGGTGATCAAGACCACCGGCGACCGCGTGCTGGACCGCCCGCTGAAAGAAATCGGCGGCAAGGGCCTTTTCACCCGCGAGATCGAGGATGCCCTGCTGGATGGGTCCGTCGACATTGCCGTCCATTCGATGAAGGACATGCCAACCCTGCAGCCGGGCGGGCTGGCGCTGGACTGCTACCTGCCGCGCGAAGATGTGCGCGATGCCTTCGTCTCGCCCGGCTTCCAAACCCTCGCAGACCTGCCGCACGGGGCCACCGTCGGCTCCTCCTCGCTGCGCCGCCGCGCCCAGTTGGCCCACCGCCGCCCCGATCTGCATCTGGTCGAATTCCGCGGCAACGTGCAGACCCGCCTGAAAAAGCTTAACGAAGGCGTGGCCGCCGCCACCTTCCTTGCCGTGGCCGGCCTCAACCGCCTTGGCATGGCACATGTCGCCCGTTCGGCCATCGCCCCCGAGGAAATGCTGCCCGCCGTCGCACAGGGTGCCATCGGCGTTGAGCGGCGCGCCAACGACCCCCGCGCCGAAGCGATGCTGGCCGCCATCCACCACACCCCCACCGGCGAAAGGCTGGCAGCCGAACGCGCCTTCCTCAAGACGTTGGACGGATCGTGCGAAACCCCGATCGCGGGCCTCGCCCTGCACGATGGCGGCGGCCTTTGGCTGCGCGGTGAAATCCTGCGCCCGGACGGGTCCGACGTGATCCGCGGCGAACGCCGCTGTGCCCTTTCGGATGCGGCCCTTGCGGGCCACGACCTTGCCCGTGAACTGCTTTCGCAGGCCCCCGACGGCTTTTTCGACTGGCGGTGATGGGGGCTCTGCCCCCGTCGTTTTCGGTTCCCCCCGGGATATTTGGACCACAACGAAGGACTGCCATTCGTTGTGGCGCAAATATCCGCACCGTAGACACGGGCCGGGCGGCGCCTTCGCTCCCCTGACCGGTTTTCGCCATTAGTCGGGGATCACCTTCCCGGGGTTCAGGATGCCTTTCGGGTCCAGCGCGGCCTTCACCGCCCGCATCACCGCCAGCGCGACCGGATCCTTGCGCCGTTTCATCGAGCCGATCTTCGACAGGCCGATCCCGTGTTCCGCCGAAAAGCTGCCCTGCAGATCGGCGACGATGTCTTCGATCCCCTCGACGATCCGTTCCTTAAGCGCGGTGTCGCCGCTGGTGGGCAGAACCGAATAATGCAGATTGCCGTCGCCCAGATGGGCCACCGTCAGCGTGCCTGCGCCGGGATCCAGCACCTGAAGCTGACGCACCGCGCGGTCCAGAAACACCCCCACCTTGTCCAGCGGCACGGATACATCGGTGTCAACCGTATGCCCCATGCCCAGCATAATTTCCGCCGCCGCCTCGCGCCGTTCCCACATGCGGCGGCGCTGTGCCTCGGTCTGGGCGATCACCGCATCCAGAACAGCGCCTTCTTCCATCATCGCGCCCAGCGTATCTTCCAAAAGCCCGGTCAGTGGCACCGCCCCGTCCGGCCCGGCCAGCGTGTCGCGCGGCGCGGTGGCCCCAAGTTCGACCAGTATCGTGACATCATGGATCTGCGCGAAGGGCTGGCCCAGATCGGGCCGCGCCACCTGCAACCGTTCGTGATAGGTGCGCGGCATGAATTCGAACGCTTCGACCAGACCGCCGGTCGCCTCTTGCAGCCGGTTCAGCAGCGACAGGGCCGCATCCAGCGACTCTACCGCCAGGACCGCCGTCGCATGCGCCTTTGGTGCAGGCACCAGTTTGATCACCGCCGCCGTGATCACCCCCAGCGTGCCTTCGGCCCCGATGAACAGCTGCTTCAGGTCATAGCCCGAATTGTCCTTGTGCAGTTCGCTCATCAGATCCATCACCCGCCCGTCGGCCAGCACCACTTCAAGCCCAAGGCACAGTGCGCGGGTAGACCCATAGCGCAGCACGTTCGATCCGCCCGCGTTGGTCGACAGAACCCCGCCGATCATCGCCGATCCGC